>JACPRU010000060.1 GCA_016189835.1 Deltaproteobacteria bacterium
ACGGCGACCGTCAGGCCGAACTCGCGGAACAGCTTGCCGGTGGTGGTCGAGAGAAACGCCAGCGGCACGAACACGGCGATCACCGAGACCGTCGCCGCGATCACCGCGAAGGAGATCTCCGCCATCCCCTTGCGCGCGGCCTCCATCGGCGTCGCTCCGTCCTCGATCCAGCGCGCGACGTTCTCGAGCACGACGATCGCGTCGTCGACCACCACCCCGATCGCGAGCGTCATGCCCATCAGCGTCAGCGTGTTGATGCTGAAGCCGAGGAAATCGAGCGCGGTGAACGTGCCGATGATCGAGATCGGGATCGCCACCACCGGGATGATCGTCGCCCGCACCGAGCGCAGGAACAGATAGATGACGAGTACCACGAGCAGCACCGCCTCGAAGATCGTGGTGCGCACATCGGCGATCGAGCGGTCGATGAAGACCGACGAATCCCAGGCGGGCTCGAGCCGCATGTCGGGGGGAAGCTCCTTGCGAATCTCGCCGATCTCGCGCTTGACGGCAGCGGCGACGTCGAGCGTGTTCGCCTTCGATTGACGGACGATTCCCAGGCCGACCGCCGGCTCGCCCTGGTAGCGGACGATCTTGCGCTCGTCCTCGGCGCCGACCGCGACCTGGGCGACGTCGCGCAGGCGGATCGGCCGCCCGGAGGACTCGGAGACCACCAGGCTGCCGAAGCCCTCGGCGGTGGTCAGCTCGCCGAGCGTCTTGACGGTGAGCTCGCGCCCGGCGCCCTCGATCCGCCCGGACGGAATCTCCACGTTGCCGCGGCGCAACGCCGCCTCCACGTCGGCGACCGTCAGGCCCTGCGCGGTCAAGCGGTCGTTGTCGATCCACACCCGCATCGAGTAGCGCTGCTCGCCGCCGATGATGACCTCGGAGACGCCGGGGAGCTTGGCCAGCCGGTCCTTGATGCGGGTCTCGGCCAGCGTCGAGACCTCGACCGCGCCACGGCTCGAGCTCGACAGCCCGAGCCACAGGATCGGGCTGGCGTCGGCCTCGCGCTTGGCCACGATCGGATCGTCGATCTCCTGCGGCAGCTGCCGGCGGGAGCGGGCGACGCGGTCGCGCACGTCGTTGGCGGCGAGATCGACGTTTCGCCCGAGCTCGAACTGCACGGAGATCTCCGAGGCCTGCTCGCGGCTGATCGACACCAGGTGCTTCACGCCCTCGATGGCGATCAGCTGGTCCTCGAGCGGCTGGGTGATCGAGGTCTCGATCACCTCCGCGGCGGCGCCGAGGTACACCGTGGTCACGGACACGACCGGCGGGTCGACGTCGGGCAGCTCGCGGTTCGGCAGGCGGAAGAACGAGATCGCGCCGAAGATCACGATCACCAGCGACATCACCGTCGCCAGCACGGGACGCTCGATCGACAGCTCGGAGATCTTCACGACGCTTTCGCAGCCTGGCCGCTCGCCGACGGCGGCGCGCCGGTCGTCAGCGTCGCGCCGGGGAAGATCTTGTTGGTGCCCGCCACCACCACCTCGTCGCCCGCGGTCACGCCCTTGCGGATCTCGATCCGACCCTCCTGCCGCAGGCCGGTCTCGACCGCGACCCGCTCGGCCCTGCGCTCGGCGCCGACGCGCCAGACGAACGCCTCCGAGCCGTCGTAGACGAGCGCCGAGTCGGGGACGACCAGGGCCCGCTCGTGGCGCGCGATCTCGGTGCGCACGCGCGCGAACTGGCCGGGCCAGAGGCGACCCTGGGGATTCGGCACCCAGCCCTTGAGGAGACGCTGGCGGCTCACGGGATCGACGACGGGAGCCGCGAAGTAGATCTCCCCCGGGAACCACTCGTTCGGATAGGCGGCCACCGCGACCTCGAGCGGAACGGCGACGCGCACCGCCGGCGCGTAGCGCTCGGGGACGGAGAAGACGACGCGCAGCCGCTCCGTGGCGTGCAGCTCGACGAGCGCGGCGGCGTCGGTGACCCGCGCGCCCGGCGACACCTTGCGGGCGCCGAGCCGGCCGGAGAACGGCGCGCGGATGCGCGTGCGGTCGAGCACCACGCGCGCGCGCTCGACCTCGGCGTGCGCGACGTCGAGCTCGCGCGTCACGCGCTCGAGCTCCCATGCCGAGGTCACCTGCTCCTCGGCGAGCTGGCGAAAGCGGCGGTGGGTGTCGGCGGCGAGCCGCTCGCGGGCCTCCGCGGCGGCGAATTCCGCCCTGCGCTCGTCGTCGCGCAGCCGGACGAGCAGCGCTCCGGCTTCGACCACGGCGCCCTCCTCGAACAGGATCTCCGCGACGACACCTTCCATCTCCGGGCGGATCTCCACGGACTCCTCGGCCTCGAGCTGGCCGACCAGCTCGGCGAAGTCGCGGATCGGCGCCGGGTTCACCACCGTGGTCTCCACGAAGACGGGCGCCGGCGCCGACGTGCCATCGGCGCCCCCCTTCGAGCAGCCGCCGAGCAGGGCGGCGACGGCGACTGCGGCGAGCATCGAGCGGATCATGGTCGGATCGCGCCTTCTAGCAGATCGACGGACCCCTCGGTAGGCGGTGCCGAGAAGGGGTCGACCAGAAGGCCCTCGGGTCGAGGTCAAAGATGAAAAGGGGTCGGGAGTCTTTTCTGCGCAGCAGAAGAGACTCCCGACCCCTTTAGGCGCGGAGGGCGATTTCCACCTCGAAGCCGCCCTCGGCCAGGTTTTTCCCGCAGACCCGCGCGCCCATCTCCTCGGCGAGCCCGCGCACCAGCGCGAGGCCGAGGCCGGTTCCGCGGCGCCGCCGCACGAGCTCGCTCTCGGCGCGGTAGAAGGGCTCGAAGATCCGGCGCAGGCTGCGCGCGGGAACGCCGGGCCCGTGATCGCGCACGGTGAGGCGCACGCCGTCGCCATCGCGCCGGCAGCCGAGGACGATCTCCTTGGTGGCCGCGCCGTCGGCGTACTTGACGGCGTTGTCGACGAGATTGACGAGCACCTGCATCAACGCGTCGCGCTCGAAGCGCACCGGCGGCAGGCCCTCCTCCTCCACCTCGAGGCGCAGCGTGAATCCCGCGCCGTCGACGTGCGGGCGCACCAGCTCCGCCACCTCGCGGACCACCGGGGCGAGGTCCGCGACCTCGAGCCGCGTCGGACGCGCGCCCTTCTCCAGGCGCGAAAGCTCGAGAACGTTGTTGACCAGCCGCGTGAGCCGCTCGGACTCGGCGGTGATGTGGCGGTGATACTCGTCGCGCTTGCCTTCGGAGGCGACCAGCCCGTCGCGCAGCATCTCGCCGTACATGCGGATCGCGGTGAGCGGCGTACGCAGCTCGTGTGTGACGGCGGCGACGAAGTTGCCGCGCTGCTCGGCGTAGCGCAGGACCACCGCGACCATGCGATAGAGCGCCGCCAGGCCGAGCACGCTCGCCAGCAGCAGCGCTGCGATCAAGGCGTAAACGGTACCGGCGCCGCCCAGGCCGGGCAGCGCCGCCAGCGCCAGCCGTGCGCTCAGCTCCTCGAAGGGCGCGGCGAAGCGGTGGCGGTCGACGCGCTCGGCGGAGCCCGCGGGCGGCGCGCCGGCCACGGGCTCGAGCGCGACCGTCG
>JACPRU010000061.1 GCA_016189835.1 Deltaproteobacteria bacterium
ACCGGCGGGCGCAGCACGTAGCGCGCGAGGTGCTCGAGGCGGCAGCGGTCGCCCGCGGGCACGGCGACGTTGGCGTGCAGGTCAAAGCCCCCGACATGAGCCTGACGCTCCCCGCCGAGCGTCACCAGCGGAGCGCCGCGGTGCCGGCCCACACGTAAGACAGGCTGCCCCGCACGTCGCCCGGTGGCGATCCGGCCGAGAACCGACGCGCCGCAGATCCCGGCGAGGAGGGACGATTCGTTCGCCAGCGAATCGATGCCATCTTCTCCCTCGCTCGTGTGCTCAAGGTCGATCCCGTGGCGCTTGGCAAGGCGGGTGATTCGCCACGAGATCGAGGTCAGGAGCTTCGCCACCTCGAGATCGCTCAGCTCCGGATTGGGCACGAAGCGGAGTCCCCCGCTCGCATCGTCGACGAACACGCCCTGCACGGCGAGGGTGTGGAAGTGGATGTTCAGGTTGAGCGCCGACCCGAAGCGCTGGATCGCGGTCACGGCTCCGCCGCGTGCGCCTCGGAAGCCGCGCCACTCGGCTCGTCGTCGCTCGAAGGTCAAGAGGGCACGGATGAAGACGCCGAGCACGGCGCGGCAGAGCTTGTGGTCCCAGGCGAGCACGTAGCGGAGACGGTGCGGCAGAGTCAGGACCCACTGCCGCACGGGCAAGCCGCCGAGCACATCATCCGTCAGGTGCGCTGCCAGGTCGGCCATCCGCCGGCCGCAGCACGAGGGGCAGAATCCACGGCCCTTGCACGAGAACGCGACCAGGATCTCATGCCCGCATTCGTCGCAGCGGAAGCGAGCGAAGCCGCGTGCGAGAATGCCGCAGGAGAGGAACTCGCGGATCTCCCGCTCGACGAATCCGGGCAGGCCGTTGCCGGCGGCCCTCGTCTCTTCGAGGAAGGTCTCGAGGTGCTCGTGAAGGACGCGGTGCAGGACCCCGTCCTCGGGCCGCCTCGGCTCATGTGGCCGAGGCGCGCACCTGAGCGGAATCGCAGGTCCTGCCCCTTTGGCGCCGCCACTCGTTTGCACGAGGCGAAGTCACGAGCGCGTGCCATGCCGAAGGATTCACGTGCGCCCGAGCAGCGCTTTTCGCGAAAAGCCGTGTTCGGGATGCCCGGATCCGGTCCTGTCGACGGCCGGATCCGGACATCGAACGGTGACGGGATCCGAGATCGCCTTGAGCTGAGGAGGTGCGGGCGAAGAGCAAGATAAAGAAGACACGACAGGATTCGTGATCCTCGCGGACCGGAAGCGGAATCTCGTCATCAGGCCTCCTTCGATGTAATGGCTTTCGGAGACTCGGCCGACTCTCGGGTTCCCCGCGAGCGACGCACCGAGGCCGACGCGCGATGCGATGGTGAGGCGATGAAGGACGAGCTGCTCTCGCGAATCCACGAGGAAGAGGCGCGGCTCGCATCGCTCGAGCGAGAGACCAGCGAGGCGCGGGCTCGGCTCGAGGCCCTCCGCCGGGACCTCGCCACCACCACCGCGGCTGTCGACGGACGAGCCCGGCTCGGGGGCGCGGCCGCGACCTCGGCGCCGTCCTCGCCTGCGGAGAAGGTGTGGCTCTTCCGCCGTCTCTTCCACGGGCGGGGTGACGTCTTCCCGCGGCTCTGGGTGAACGAGCGGAACGGGACCAAGGGGTATGCTCCCGCGTGCTTTACACTCCTCGAGGACGAGACGTACTGGTTCCTCGCCGCCGACTTCGACGGCGACTCATGGGCGGACGACGTCGCGGCTTTCGCGCAGACCTGTCGCTCGAGACGATGACGCGCCGTCACGAGCGCGGCCTGGGCTCCTCCGACCGTCTCTTCCCGAACCATGACACGCTGCCTCGCGGAGGCTTCGGGAATTTGATCGCTCTCCCGCTCCAGCTCGCGGCGCGAAGGCAGGGTAACACCGTGTTCCTCGACGAGCGCTTCGAACCGTTCGCCGACCAGTGGGCCTTCCTTGCATCCGTTCGGCCGATCGGCAGGGTGAGTCGCCGGCGGGGATCCCTCGCCGGACGGCGGGCCGCGCCCGAGGCGCGCCCGAGGAGGGGCTGGCGCTCGCCCGCGCGGCGGTCTACACCCTTGCGCCGATGACCATGTGGCGCTTTCATCCAGCGCCGGGAGAGCCGATGCGATGAGCGACTCGCCGACACGCGGCGCCCCGGCGGCCACGCCGACCGAGCTGTTCGACCTCGGCGGCAAGGCCGCGCTGGTCACCGGCGGCAGCCGCGGCCTCGGGCGGGAGATGGCCCTGGCCTTCGCGCAGCTCGGCGCCGACGTGATGATCGCCAGCCGCAAGCAGGACTCCTGCGACCAGACCGCCGAGGAGATCCGCCGCGCGACCGGCCGGCGTGTCATCGGCCGCGCCTGTCACGTCGGCCGATGGAAGGACCTCGATGCCCTCGCCGATGCCGCCTACGCCGAGTTCGGCGCCGTCGACGTCCTGGTCAACAACGCCGGCATGTCGCCGGTCTACCCGAGCGTCGACGCCGTCGGCGAGGAGCTCTGGGACAAGGTGCTCGACGTCAACCTGAAGGGCCCGTTCCGGCTGACCGCGCTGGTCGGCACCCGCATGGCCCAGGGGCGGGGCGGCTCGATCATCAACGTCAGCAGCGGCGCCGCGGCCCGGCCGACGCCCGACGTGATCCCCTACGCGGCCGCCAAGGCGGGGCTCGAGGCGATGACGATCGGCTTCGCCCACGCCTTCGGCCCGCGGGTGAGAGTCAACGCGATCCAGGCCGGGCCGTTCTTCACCGACATCAGCAAGGCCTGGGACATGGAGGCGTTCCAGCGCCTCGCGCGCGAGAGGCTCGCGCTGCGGCGCGGCGGCGAGCCGTCGGAGATCGTCGGCGCCGCGGTCTACCTGGCGAGCCGCGCCGCGAGCTTCACCACCGGCGCCGTGCTGCGAGTCGACGGGGGAAGCGCCTGAGGCGACCGGGCCGAGAGCCGGCGAGAGGCTGCCGACCCGCCGCGCCACCGCGGACCCGCTCGTTTCGTTCCATCCGGAGGAGGCCATCATGCCGAGACTCAGCAAGCTCGATCGCTCGATCGCCGGGCGCACCGCCTGCGTGACCGGAGCCGCCAGCGGCATCGGCCGCGCCACCGCTCACCTGTTCGCCGACGAGGGCGCGCGCGTCGCGGTCGTCGACCGCGTCGCCGACGGCGTCGCCGCGGTCGTGCAGCAGATCGCCGTCGCGGGCGGCCAGGCGGTCGGCTTCGTCGCCGACCTCGCCGACCCCGCCGAGATCGACCGGCTGGTGCGCGAGGTCACCACGCGGTTCGGCGCGCTCGACATCCTCGTCAACAACGCCGGCGTCACCGGCGTGGCGGCCGTCGACTCGGAAGAGTGGCGGCGCGAGTGGGACCGCAACCTGGCGGTCAACCTGACGGCGCCGGCGCTGTTGGTGCGCGGCTTCCTCCCCTGGCTCAAGGCCAAGGGGCAGGGGCGGGTCGTCAACATCGCCTCCACCGAGGGGCTCGGCGCGAGCTACGCGATGACCCCCTACACCGCCAGCAAGCACGGCGTCGTCGGCCTCACCCGCTCGCTCGCCGTCGAGCTCGGCCACCAGGGCGTCAACGTGAACTGCATCTGCCCCGGGCCGATCAACACCGGCATGACCGCGCCGATTCCGAACGAAGCCAAGGCGCGCTTCGCGCGCCGCAAGGTGCCGCTGCAGCGCTATGCGGAGCCCGAGGAGGTGGCGCAGGGGATTCTCTCGCTCGTCCTGCCCGCGTCGTCCTACATCAACGGCGTGGTGCTGCCGGTCGACGGCGGCATGACGGCAAAGACCGATCTCGGCATCTCGAAGCTGCTGTAGAGGCGGGTATGCGGATGGAGCTGACGGGCCGGCGGTGGCTCGTCTCGGCTCCGCGTATCCCCTCGCTTGAACCCTTCGAGTAATTACTCTAAGAGTCCCGATGTGGGACACTCGCTCGCCGAGATCGTCCAGGCCTCCGGCCATTCGGCGGACACCGTCCGCTACTACCAGACGCTCGGCCTGCTGCCGCCGCCGCGCCACGAAGGCCGCAACGCCGTCTACGAGGACTCGCACATCGAGCGCCTGCGGCTGATCCGCTCGATGTCGCGCCGCGGGCTGTCGCTCAAGGTGATCGGGCTGCTGCTCGAGCGCGGCGGCGAGCTCGACTCGGATCGCGCGCTGCTCGCCGCCCTCGAGGAGGAGGCAAACGAGCCCGCCTACACCGGCGAGGAGCTCGCCCGGCGGCTCGGCGTACCGCACGCGCTCGTCGCCTCGATCGAGCGCACCGGCCTCGGCGAGATCGACGGCGACGCCGACGACGCCGGCCACCGCTACTCGGAGGGCGACCTGCAGGCCGCGCGCGGCGCGCTGAGGCTCCTCTCCTACGGGTTTCCGCTCACCAAGCTCTTGTCGCTCGCCGTCCGTCACGACCGCGCGATGCGGCGCACCGTCGACGACGCGATCGAGCTCTTCGACCGCTACATCCGCAAGCGCCGGGGCGGGAGCGCCGAGGATCCCGAGGCGACCGCGCGTTCGTTCCGGGAGATCCTGCCGGTGGTCACCGCGATCGTCGTTCACCACTTCCAGCGCCTGCTCGTGCGCCGCGCGCTCAAGCGGCTGCGCCGCAAGGGCGAGCGGGGCCCGCTCGAGTACGCCGTGCGGGTGGCGGCGCGCACCCGCCTCGGCGTTCGCTGGTCGTGATGCTGCCCGCGCCCGCGGAGAAGCGCGCCGCGGTGACGGCGATGTTCGACCGCATCGCGGCCCGCTACGACCTGGTGAACCGGGTGATGACGCTCGGTCTCGACCGCTCGTGGCGGCGCGCCGCGGTCGCGGCGCTCGGCCTGCGGCCCGCCGAGCGCGTGCTCGACCTCGGCTGCGGCACGGGCGACCTGGCGATCGAGGCGGCGGCCGGAGGCCTGCGCGTGGTCGGCGTCGATCTGTCCGCCGGCATGCTCGGCGTGGCCGGGCGCCGCGCGGCGCTCGCCTGGGTACGCGGCGACGCCGCGGCGCTGCCGCTCGTCGCCGGCTCGCTGCGCGGCATCCTCAGCGGGTTCGCGCTGCGCAACTTCTCGGACCTCGGCGCCGTGCTCGCCGAATGCGCGCGCGTACTCGAGCCCGGCGGGCGTCTCGCCCTGCTCGAGGTGGACGAGCCGCGCAGCCGCGTGCTCGCTCTCGGACACCGTCTCTACTTCCGCCGCCTGGTTCCGTGGCTCGGCGGCGCGCTCTCGGACCGCGACGCCTATCGCTACCTGCCGGAGTCGGTGGTGTACCTCCCGGCCGAGGCCGAGCTGCGCGGCCTGCTCGAGCGCGCCGGGTTCGAGGCGGTCGCCAAGCGCGGCTTCTGCGGCGGCGTCGCCCAGCTGATCACCGCTCGCCGCGCCGCCGGAGGGCGGGCTTGAGCGGCGGCGCCGCGCTCGCTCCCCGGGTGGTCCGCCTCGACGACCCGGGCGACTTCCTGGCCATCGCCGCGGGCGCCGGCCGGCGCCCGCTCTTCTACTTCGAGCACCCCGCGCGCGGCGTCGCGCTGCTCGCGCTCGGCGCCGTGGCCGAGATCCGCGCCGCCGGGCCGGACCGATTCGCCGCGGCCGCGGCCGCCGCCCGCGCCCTGTTCGCCGGTCTACCGCCCTCCGATCCGCCGCCGCTGCTGGTGGGGGGCTTCGCCTTCTCCGACACCCCGTCGACCGATCCCGCCTGGCGCGAGTTCCCCGCGCTGCGCTTCGTGCTGCCGGAGCTCACCTGGGTGCGGCGCGGCGGCAGCGTTCACCTCTTCCGCGGCGACGGCGGCGCGGCGGCGGCGCCGCTCGAGGGAGCGCCGAGCGAGCGCTGGCGGGAGCCCGGACCGCCGCTGCTGCGCATCGAGGAGTCCCGCGACCGGCCGCGCTGGTGCGCCGCCGTCGAAGACGCGCGCCAAGCGATCGCCCGGGGCGCGCTCGAGAAAGTGGTGGTCGCCCGGCGCAGGACGCTGCACGGCGACGCACCGCTCGAGCCGCAGCGCTTGCTTGCCCGCGCGCGGGCACGGCGGCCGGGCTGCACCAGCTTCTGGATCGGCGCCGGCGAAACCAGCCTGGTCGGCTCGTCGCCCGAAGTGCTGCTGCGGGCGCGTGGCGGCCGGCTCGAGACCGAGGCGCTGGCCGGCTCCGCGGCCCGCGGCGAGACCGCCGTCGAGGACGAGCGTCTCGGCCGGCGGCTGCTCGCTTCCGCCAAGGAGCGCCGCGAGCACGACCTGGTGCTCGAGTCGATCCGCGAGGCGCTCGCGCCGCTCGCCCGCTCGCTGGTCGCCGCCGGCTCCCCGTCGCTGCTGCGGCTGCCCGAGGCGCAGCACCTCCACACGCCGGTGCGGGCCGAGCTCGACGGCGAGACCGGCGTGCTCGAGATCGCCGGCCGCCTGCACCCGACCGCGGCGGTGTGCGGCGCGCCGCGCGACGCCGCGCGCGCCTGGATCGACCGCCGCGAGCCGGACCGCGGCTGGTACAGCGGAGCGGTCGGCTGGATCGACGCCGTGGGCGACGGTGAGCTGGTGGTCGCGCTGCGCTGCGGGCTGGTCGACGGCCGAGCGCTGTCGTTGTGGGCGGGCGCGGGCATCGTCGAAGGCTCCGAAGCCGAGGCCGAGTTCGTCGAGACCGAGGCCAAGCTCGGCGCGCTGCTCGACCCGCCACCGGCCGCATGATGCCGCCGGGCGATTCACCGAACCGGCGTGCCGCTGCGCTGCTCGCCGCCGAGCTGCGGGCGAGCGGCGTGAGCGACGCCTGCGTCTCGCCCGGCTCGCGCTCCACGCCGCTCGCGCTCGCGCTCGAGCGCGAAGGCCTGCGCCCGTGGGTGGTCATCGACGAGCGCAGCGCCGGCTTCTTCGCGCTCGGCCTGGCGCGCGCCCGCGGGCGGCCGGTCGCGCTGCTCTGCACCTCGGGCACCGCCGCGGCGAACTATCTGCCCGCGGTGGTCGAGGCCTCGCTCGGCTGCGTGCCGCTCGTGGTGCTGACCGCCGATCGCCCCCCCGAGCTGCGCGACTGCCGCGCGCCGCAGACGATCGACCAGGTGGGCCTCTACGGCAGTCACGTGCGCTGGAGCGTGGACGTGCCCGCCCCGGCGGCCGAGCCGGACCTCGAGGCTTACTACCGCACGCTCGCCTGCCGCGCGGTCGCCGCCGCCGTCGAGGCGCCCGCCGGGCCCGTGCACCTCAACTGGCCGGTGCGCGAGCCGCTGCTCGACGCGGACGCCGAGCGGGCCGAGCCGCGCGCCGCGCCGCGGCCGCCGGCGGCGCCGTGGGTGCAGGTGCACGCCGCGAACCCGGCGCCGTCCGCACGCGTCGCCGAGGCCATCGCCGCGCGGCTCGGCGCGGCGGAGCGCGGGCTGATCGTCTGCGGCCCGCAGACCGGCGGCGACGCGGCCGCACCCGTCGCCGCGCTGGCCCGCGCGCTCGCCTGGCCGGTCCTCGCCGACCCGCTCTCCGGCCTGCGCTTCGGCGCGCACGATCGCTCGCGTGTCGTCGACGCTTACGATCTCCTGCTGCGCGACCCCGGGTTCGCCGCGGCGCACGTTCCCGAGGCCGTGCTGCAGCTCGGCGCGCCGCCCGTGTCGAAGGCACTGCAGCGCTTCCTCGCCGCCGCTCCGCGGCCGTGCCACGTGGTCGTCGCGCCGCCGCGGCAGTGGCCGGAGCCGACCCACCGGGCTACCGACGTCGTCCGCGGCGCGGCCGCCTCGCTGGTCGCCGCCGTCGCCGAGCGCGCGGCGGCCCGGCGCGCGTCGAGCGCGTGGCTCGACGGCTGGCTCGCGGCGTCCGGCGCGGCGCGCGCCGCGCTGGACCGGGCGCTCGCCGCCGAGCCGTCGCTGTTCGAGGGCAAGGTCTTTCCCGTGCTCGCCGACCTGCTGCCGGCCGGCGCGCGGCTGCACGTCGGCAACAGCCTGCCGGTCCGCCACCTCGACCTGTTCCTCGGTCAGCGCGCCACGCCGATCGCGGTCGACGCCAACCGCGGCGCCAGCGGCATCGACGGGGTGGTGGCGACCGCCGCCGGCGCCGCCGCCGCGGGCCCGGGCCCCGTCGTCCTGGTGGTCGGCGACCTGAGCTTTCTGTACGACCTCGGCGGCCTGCAGGCCGCCGCCCGCCATCGCCTCGACCTCGTCGTCGTGCTGCTCAACAACGACGGCGGCGGCATCTTCTCGTTCCTGCCGCAGGCCGCGCTCGACGCCGAACGCTTCGAGGCGCTGTTCGGCACCCCGCACGGGCTCGACGTCGCGGGCGCGGCGGCGCTCTGCGGAGCGCGCCTGGCGCGGCCGCGGAGCTGGGAGGAATTCCGCCGCGACGCCGCGGCGGCGCTGCGCGGCGGGCTGCACGTGATCGAGGTGCGCAGCGACCGCGCGGCGCTGCGCGAGCGGCACGCCGCGCTGGTGAGGTCCGCCCTCGCCGCCCTGCCCGCGGCGGGAGCCGCGACGTGACCCGCGCCGTCGACACGTCGCGCGGGCGGGTGGCGCTCCACCGCTGGGGCGAGGGCGGCGCGGAGCCGCTCGTCTGCCTGCACGGCTTCACCGGCCGCGGCGAGAGCTGGCGGCCGCTCGGCCTCGCGCTCGGCGGCCGCCGCGCGGTGCTGGCGCCCGATCTGCCGGGGCACGGCGGCACGCGCGCCGCGGCGTTCACGACGGAGAGCGCGAGCGCGCTGCTCGTCGAGGCGCTCGCCCGGGTCGGCGTCGAGCGGTTCTCCCTGCTCGGCTATTCGTTGGGCGGGCGACTCGCGCTCTCCCTCGCGCTCGACCACCCGCGCAGCGTCGGCCGCCTGGTCGTGGAGAGCGCCTCGCCCGGGCTGGCGAGCGCCGAGCAGCGGGCCGAGCGCCGCGGCGCGGACGCTGCGCTCGCCGATCGGCTGGAGCGCGAGGGCGTCGCGGCCTTCGTCGCGCGCTGGGAGGCGCAGCCGCTGTTCGCGACGCTCGCCCGCCTCCCCGAAGGCGCCCGCCGCGCGCTGCGAGCGCAGCGCCTGGCGCAGGACGCCGCCGCCCTGGCCGCGGCGCTGCGCGGCCTCGGCACCGGCGCTCAGCCCTGGCTCGGCGATCGGCTGCACGAGCTCGCGCCGCCGGCGCTGATCGTGGCCGGCGCCGAGGACGGAAAGTTCCGCGACTGGGCGGCGTGGATGCAGGCGCGCATCCCCTGCGCCGAGCTGGCGATCGTCGAGGGCGCCGGGCACGTGCCGCACCTCGAGCAGCCCGAGGCGTTTCTGCGGCGCGTCGGCGCGTTTCTCGAACCGAGCAACGAGGAGGAGTCATGTCGATTCGATGGCAGACGGTGAAGAGCTACGAGGACATCACCTACCGGAAGGCCGAAGGCATCGCGCGCATCGCCATCAATCGGCCCGAGGTGCGCAACGCGTTTCGCCCGCAGACCGTGCGGGAGCTGATCGACGCCTTCCACCACGTCCGCGAGGACGGCGACACCGGCGTCGTCATCCTCACCGGCGAGGGCGGCGAGGCGTTCTGCAGCGGCGGCGACCAGCGGGTGCGCGGCGCGCAGGGCTACGTCGGCGACGACGGCGTGCCGCGCTTGAACGTCCTCGACCTGCAGAAGATGATCCGCAGCCTGCCGAAGCCGGTGATCGCCATGGTGGCGGGCTACGCGGTCGGCGGCGGACACGTGCTGCACGTGGTCTGCGACCTGACGATCGCCGCCGACAACGCCGTGTTCGGACAGACCGGGCCGCGCGTCGGCAGCTTCGACGGCGGCTTCGGCGCGGCGCAGCTCGCCCGGCTGGTCGGCCAGAAGAAGGCGCGCGAGGTCTGGTACCTGTGCCGGCAGTACGACGCCGAGAAGGCGCTGCGCATGGGGCTGGTGAACGAGGTCGTGCCGCTCGCCGACCTCGAAGCGACCACGCTCGAGTGGTGCCGCGAGATTCTGGCGCGGAGCCCGATGGCGCTGCGCTGCTTGAAGTCGGCGTTCAACGCCGAGATGGACGGCATGGCCGGCATCCAGGAGCTGGCCGGCAACACCACGCTCTTGTTCTACATGACCGAGGAGGGTCAGGAGGGAAAGAACGCCTACCTCGAGAAGCGCCCCCCCGACTTCTCGCGCTTCCCGCGGCTGCCCTGAGCGATGCCGAGCCTCGCGGTCTGGATCTCGGCGGCGCGGCCGCGCACGCTGCCGGCGGCGGTCGTGCCCGTGCTGGTCGGCCTCGCCGTGGCGCGCCGCGCGGGGCCGCTCGACTGGGGGCTCGCGGCGCTCACGCTGGTCGCGGCGTTGCTCATCCAGATCGGCACGAACCTCGCGAACGACTACTACGACTTCCTGTCAGGCGCGGACGGCGCCGATCGCCTCGGACCGCCGCGCGCCACCCAGCAGGCCCTGGCTTCGCCGCGCGCCATGCGCAGCGCCGCGGCGCTGGCGCTCGCCGGCGCGGCGCTCGCCGGCGCGTGCCTGGTCCGGGCCGGCGGCCTGCCGATCCTGATCGTCGGCGTGCTCTCGCTCGGCTCGGCGGTCGCCTACACGGGCGGTCCGTTCCCGCTCGCCTACCACGGCCTCGGCGATCTCTTCGTGTTCGTGTTCTTCGGCCTGGTGGCGGTGTGCGGCACGGTCTACCTGCAGACCCGCGGGCTCTCGGCGCTGGCCTTCGCCGCCGCCGTACCCGTCGCGTGCCTGGTCACGGCGATCCTCGTCGTCAACAACCTGCGCGACATCGCCAGCGACGCGCGCGCCGGCAAGCGCACGCTGGCCGTGCGCCTCGGCGCGCGGGCCACGCGCCTCGAGTTCGTGCTGCTGACCGGGCTGGCCTTCGCGCTGGTCCCGGCGATCGCCGCCGGGGCCGGCGCCAAGGTCCTGCTCGCCTGGCTCGTCGCGCCGCTCGCCGTCCGCGAGGCGCGTGCGCTCTACGCCCGCGACGGGGCGGCGCTCAACCGCAGCCTCGCCGCGACCGCCCGGCTACACCTGGCGTTCGGCGCGCTGTTCGCGGCGGGGCTCTGGCCGTGAGGATCCGCGCGGCGGAGGTCACCGAGCTGCGCTGGCGGCTGGCGGCGCCGCTGCGCACGTCGCGCGGTGCGATCCACGAGCGGCGCGGCCTGGCGCTGCGGCTGATCGCCGAGTCGGGCGCGGCCGGGCTCGGCGAGGCAAGCCCGGCCGCCTGGGTCGGCGCCGAGGATCTCGAGGCGGCGCGGGCCTCGCTCGAGGAGATCGCCGCGCTCTGCGGCGCGGGCGCGGCCTGGGCAGAGCGCGATCTCGCCGACGTGCTCGGCGGCCGGCTGACGCCCGCGGCGGCCGCGGCGCTCGACGGCGCGCTGCTCGACCTCGCCGCCCGCGAGCGGGGCCTCGCGGTCGCGGATCTCCTGGCGGCGAGCGACGCGCCGGCGCGACGCGCCGCCGCGAGCGTGGCGGTCTCGGCGCTGCTGGTGGAGGCATCGGAGCCGGCGGCGGCTCGCGAGGCCGCGGCTCGAGCGGCGCAGGGCTTTGCCACCTGCAAGCTCAAGGTCGGAGAGCCGAGCCCGGAGGCCGACCTCCGGCGCATCGCCGCCGTGTCTCGCGCGCTTCCCCCCTCGGCCCGGCTCCGGCTCGACGCCAACCGGGCGTGGAGCGCCGCCGAGGCCGATCGCTTCTTCGCGCGGCTCGACGCGAGCCGCGTCGAATTCGTCGAAGAGCCGCTCGCCGACCCCGTCCCGGCGGCGCTGGCGGCGCTCCGCGACCGTCACGGCATCCCGGTCGCGCTCGACGAGTCGATCGCTTCGGCCGCCGCCCTCGAGGAGCTCGCCGCCGCCCGCGCGCTCGACGTGGTGGTGGTGAAGGGAGCGCGCCTCGGCGGCTTGCGCCCCGCCTTTCGCCTGGCGCGGCGGGCGCGCGACCTCGGCCTCGGCGTGGTCGTCACCGACTCGCTGGAGGGGCCGATCGGCATGGCGGCGGCCATCGAGCTGGCGGCCGCGCTCCCCGAACGGCGCCGCGCGGTCGGCCTCGCCGGCGCGCGCCTCCTCGAATCCGCCGTGGTTCCAGCCTGGCTGCGCGCGGCGCGCATCGCGCTGCCCTGCCCGCGTCCGTCGCTGCCCGCCGGCCGGACCGAGGGTCTCGATGCCTGAGCCGCTCCTCGCCCCGCGCGTGGCCTGGCTCGCCGAGCGCGCGCGGCGCGACGGCGCCAGGCCCGCGCTGCGCTTCGAGGGGGAGGATCTGACGTTTGCCGGGCTGGCGGCGCGCGTCGCCGTCCTCGCCGCCTGCCTGCGCGCCGCCGGGGTCCGTCCGGGCGATCGCCTCGCCGTGCTGATGAACGCCGGCGCGCGCCTCGTCGAGATCGTTCACGCCGCGCAGTGGACGGGCCTCACCCTGGTTCTCGTCAACACGCGCCTGACCGCGGCGGAGATCGCGGGCATCCTCGCCGACGCCGATCCCGCGCTGGTGCTCGCCGAGCCCGCGCTCGCCGCGCGGCTGCCGGCCGGCATCCGCGCGCTGGTCGGCGCCCAGCTCGACGCGACGGCGATCGATCGGCCGCTCGAGCCCGTGGCCCTCGACCCGCGCTCGGTCTTCACGATCCTCTACACCTCCGGCACCACCGGACGCCCGAAGGGAGCGATGCTCACCCACGCCAACCACGCGGCGAGCGCCGCCGCCTCGCGGGCCAACCTGGGCATCGTCGACGGCGACCGCTGGCTGGTCGCCCTGCCGCTGCACCACGTCGGCGGGCTCTCGGTGCTGTTCCGCTGCGTCCTCGACGGCGTGCCGCTGACGGTGCAAGCGGGCTTCGACCCCGAGCGGGTGCTCGCGGCCATCGCCGCCGGCGGCGTGACGCTCACCTCGATGGTCGCCACCATGCTGGCGCGGCTGCTCGACGCGCTCGGCGGCAGCCGCTGTCCGGGCGCTCTGCGGGCGGTGCTGCTCGGCGGCGGCCCGGTTCCCGCCGCGCTGCTGGAGCGCGCCTGGGCGCAGGGCATTCCCGCGCTGCCGACGTACGGCCTCACCGAGGCCGCGTCGCAGGTGACGACCGCGTCGCGCGGCAACGCCCGCCGCTCGAGCGCGAGCGCCGGACGCCCCGTCGCCGGCACCGAGGTGCGCATCGTCGGTGCCGGCCGCGACGGCGTCGGCGAGATCGCCGTGCGCGGGCCGACGGTCATGGCCGGCTACTTCCGCGACGCCGGGGCCACGGCGCACGCGCTGCGCGGCGGCTGGCTCCACACCGGCGACCTCGGCCGCATCGATGCCGCGGGCGGGCTGCACGTCGCCGATCGCCGCTGCGATCTGATCGTCAGCGGCGGCGAGAACGTCTATCCCGCCGAGGTCGAGGCGGCGCTGCTGGCGCATCCGGCGGTGCTCGAGGCCGGCGTCTTCGCCGAGCCCGATCCCGAGTGGGGACAGCGCGTGTGCGCGGCCGTGGTGCTGCGCGGCGGCGCGCGGGCGAGCGCGGAGGATCTGCGCGGCTTCGCCGCCCGGTATCTGGCGCGCTTCAAGGTGCCGCGCTCGATCGCCTTCTTCGATTCCCTGCCGCGCACTTCCTCGGGAAAGCTGCAGCGCCGACGGCTGGCGACGCGCGAGCGGCGCTGATCGCCGAGGCGGCGGGGGTCAGCTGCTGAGCAACAGACCCTCGACGGTGATGCCCTCGTCCAGACGCTCCCACTCGATGCCCCTGCCCTCGCCGACCAGCCTCCAGCCGCGCCGCTCCTCGGGCGTCGCCAACAGCAGGCGCGGAAACCAGACGAGCGGCACCGACAGTGTCCGGCCGTCGGAGAGCGCCACGTCGAGCGAGTGGTCGGTGCAGGAGACGTCTGTGGCCACCGGCAGCTCGGTCATCTCTTCACCTCCGGTGCCGACGACTCCGCCGACCCAGAACGGCCCCGCGTCGCAGCCGCGTCCACGGCTGCGACGCGGCAGCGCCTCGAAGCACACTGCCACCGGGTCCTCGTCAGTCAAGACGAGGGCGCGAAAAACGACGCGAAAAGACTCCCGACCCCTTTTTCGTCCCGCCCGAAAAGAGTCCCGACCCCATCATCCCGCGCCGCCGAGCCGGGCGAGGATGTCGACGCCGAACGGCCGATCGGTGAGGCGGCGGACCTTGCGGATCTCGTCGCGAAGCTCCGCGGCGGTGAGCGAAGCCGCGCCGATGACGCCCAGGCCGCCGGCCGCGGAGACCGCCGCGCAGAGGTCCGCGCGGGCCACGTATCCCATGCCGGCCTGGACGATCGGGTAGCGGATGCCGAGAAGATCGCAGAGCGGGGTGCGGAGCGATGGATGCAGCGAACCTCCTGGACTTCGATCGCGCGTTCATAAACGAAATCGCCGCCACGTCGAAACCGCCGCCGCCGGCCTCGACGGCCAGCAGCAGCGCGGCAGCAGCGCGGCGCAAGCCGACCGTCACGTGCCGCGCCCGCGCGTGGCGCGCGACGTTGGTCGCTCACTCCGGCAGGCGCACGGCGAGCGAGAACCGCTGCCCCGCGCTGTTCACGGCTTCCGCCTTCAACGGCTCGCTTCCCAAGCGCGGCAGCAGGAACGATACGTTCGGATTCTCGCTCAAGCCGGGGCCGAGCTCGAGATCCACGATCCCCTCGCCCTGGTAGCTCACCCGAGCCGATTCGAGAAAGAAAGGCTCGTAGCTCTTCGTGACGTCCCCTTCGGCATTCACGACGTAGCCCGACATCATCGGATGACGAAACAACAGATTCCCTTGCAGGACTTCCCCTTCATCGCGAACACGCACGCGCAGCACTTCGCCGACCAGCTCGCGTGACGGCTCTTGTCCAGCGCCGCAGCCGCCCACCCCGACCTGGATCTCCTCGGAGACCCCGAGGAACCGCCCGTGCACGGAGCATTCCGCGATGGCCTTGAGGCGGCTGTTCTTCGCCATCTTGATCAACGTGCCGACCTGCGGCTGCCGTACTCTCGGCGAGAAGGTGGCGACGTATTTCACCTGCACCACACTGTTCTCGTCGAACAAGATCAATCGGCGAATGTAATGCTTCCCGTCGCCCGCCAGCGGGACGCTCACGGTGACGGGCACCTCGCTGGCCACTTCCACGACGCGCGGCACCGTCAGCCGTGGCGTGTGGTCCGGGTCCGCCGTCGTTTGCGTGCCCTCCAACAAGGCCGCAAGCCTGCGGGCCGAGCCCTCGACGAAATCGGCCTCTTGCGCCCAGCCGAAAGACAGCGTCGCCAGCACCAAGGCGATCGACCACGATGAGTTCGTCCCGCGGAGCATCGCTGCCTTCAGTCACACGAGCGCGACACGCAGGCTCTCACCACGCCGCCGCGCCGGCGCCGGCCTCTACGCCGCCGCGAACTTCCTGGTCTTTTCGTTCCACGCCGCCGCAAGATACCACGCCACGAGCACGGCGGCGATGATCGCCAACGCCGACGGCCAGCCGGTGACGTCCGGCAGGAACACGCCCGTGCCCAACGAGCGCAGCCATTGATGTTCCTCCGCGCTGCGTCGAGCCAACGAGCTCGCCAGCGCGAAGCCGAACACCGCGCACCACAGCTTGACGTGGCCTTCGGCCGCGCGCCACAGCGATCCGGCGCCGCAACCTCCCGCCAGCACCATTCCGACGCCGAACACCGTCCCACCGGCGAGGCCGCCTTGCCAGAATGCGGGAAAGACGAAGGCGCTGGTCGACCGCAGATCGGTCGCCTTGAGTACGGCGAATCCGAAGAGACTGACCAGCAGCGAGAGAACCGCGGCGCGGGTCATCTCGCTGTCGCCGGTCAAGAACGGCTCGCGAAAGGCGCGCACGAGACAGAACCGCGAGCGTTGCAGGATCACTCCCAGGAGCACGCCGAACAGCAGCAAGCCGCCGCGCTGGGCGAGATCGTTCCTGCCGTAGACGGCGACCGCGACGGCGACGGCGACCAGCGCCAGTCCCCCCATCCACGGTTGGCGGCTGGGTCCACGGGCCGGTGCCGCCAGCAACGTGCGCGTCGGACCGGAGCTCCAGCCGGGCAGGTGCTCGGCCTCCCAGAGCAGGTAGCGCAGGCCGATGAAGGCGCCGACCGTCAGGCCGGCCATCATCGCCAACCCGGAGAGCGACAGCGCGGAGAGCGCGCTGTAGAAGCCGCCGATATTGCAGCCCATGGCGACAACGGCGCCGACGCCCATGAGCAGGCCGCCGAGAAATCCCTTCGCCAGCTCCCCCGGCGGCGCGATCTGGACCGCGAACTGCCGGCTGAGCAGGGCCGCGGCCGACGCGCCCGCGAGCAAGCCGAGATTCAACACCGACCCGGAGTACAGCCACGGCGGCAGCAGCCGCGCCGACGGCGGCACGCCGGCGGCGGCGAACCACCAGTCGCCCCAGTTGCGCAGGCCGTCCGAGGCCGTCCACGGCTTCTCGTACGCGAACAGCAGGATGTTCAGCGTCGCCAGGAGCAGACCCGCCGGCCACACCGAGAGCGGCCGGCGAAACAGGGCGTTGTAGATGTCCTTCAACGGCTACTTTGCGCCCCGCACCGCAAACGTCTGGTCGGCGTACTTCATTGCCGTCACCTTGTCGCCGACTTGATAGGTCAGCGAGGCCTGCACCGCGACCTCGGTCACCCCGGCCGGGATCTTCATCTCGAAGGAGTGGGTGGTCTTGCCGGGTTGAATGGCCCGGTCCTCGAAGGAGCGGATCAACCAATTGTCCACCGTCTGCTCGCCCTTTCGGTCCTTTTCCGTGTAGCCGATCATGTTGAACGTCTTGCTCTCGCCGAACAGCTGTACGCCTTGCGGGTCTCTTACGGTGACATCCAGCACCGTTTTCGCTCCCCACGGTCAGGTGTCGGGAATGCGATGGCCCGCCTTGTTGTCGATCGTGACCGTCACCTGAAAAGCGCCGGACGCCGCCTGGGCCGCCAGGGCGATGTCGGTTGCGGCTTTCAGCTTGGCCGCATCATGCCAGCCGGGAAAGGTATGGGTAGCGACCTGGCGAAGCGGCACCTCCACATCGGTGACCTCGGCGGCCTTCCCTTCCTTCTTCTCCATGTGGCAATCCTGGCACTGCGTCTGCTCGCTCTGCTTCGCCTGGAGACCGTGCGGCCCGGCCGCCCATGCATCGTAGGTGAGCGAGCAGACGACGTCCCAGTCGCCTTCCAGCTTCAAGTCGGCCGGCGTGACGTAGGTGTGGCAGCTCTTGCAAAACGCGGAGGTGTTCATCTCCGGCGCGTACTTGTTGCCATGCACCGTGTTGACGGCATCCTTGATGGGACCGTAGTACGTGCTCTTCTCCGTCTCCGGAGGCGGCTTCGCTTCCGGATGGCCGCTGGCGTGGAGCGCGTGGCAGGCGAGGCAGTCCACGCTCAATCCCGCCAGGGCTTCCTTCTGATCCGTCTTGACGAGCTGCGCGAGGCGGGCGAAGTCCTCATCGCTGGCGAATCGCATCCCCGGAGCGTGGCAACCGATGCATGCCATCAGCTCGTGGCGATTGAGCGCACGGCCCCGGGCTTGCTCTTGCGTGGTGATGTACTTCTTGAAGCCGGCGTGCATCGCGACCACGCTCTTCGAATGGTAGGACTTGTCCCACTCCTCGTAGTTGCGCGGATGGCAGGTCTTGCAATCGCCGGCGGTGAGTTGCAGCGGGCTGGTCAGCGGCTCGGCCTTTTCCTGCGCCGGAGCCGTGCCGACGCCGAGCCAAGCGAGCGTGATGCCCACGAGCAAAACGGTCCCGTTGCGGGGGATCATGGCGGGCGGTCCTCCTCTCCGTGCGCGTCCCCCTACCACAACGCCGAACGGGCGCGCCAACCGAAAGAGCCCGCGCCGGGCCGAGGATGCGCCCACGGCGCGAACGCGTCGGCCTCCCGGACCCGTGAGTAGATCTCACCGGCCCGCGCCGGCGCGCAAATCGCTTCTTGAGTCGCATGTGCTACTCGCTATCTTGTGCCCACCGGATCCGCAGCAGAAACGTCTGCGGCTCGCGGCGGAGGCGCGGCGGCGCCGGTATCCCTGATGGGAGGAGCGAGCCAGACCCGCGGTCGGAGGATCCTCCGATCGCTCCCGGAGCTGGCGGTTCGCGGGCTCGCGGCGACCCTGCTGGTCGCCGCGATGGAGGCGCTCCTGGTGCAGTGGACGAGCCACGCCGTACCGCCCGGGCTGCTCGCCATCGATTTCGCGGTCACCGCCGCGGTGCTGGCGATGCTCGTCGTGCCGAGCGCGGCCCTGCTCGCCAGCGGCGGCGCGGTCTTCTTTCGGTCGGTCGCGCCCGGCGAGCTTTCCTTCGGGCTCGCGCTCGTCTCGTCGCTCGGCTTCTACGACGCGTCGCGGATTCGAACGGAAAAGCTGTCGTTGCAGGATCCAGCGTGCCTCTTCCCGGTGGCGATTCTGGGGATCGGAGCTTGGCTCCTGCTGCGACCATCCGCGCGGCGCGCCGTGCCGGAGAACGGGGAGAGTGAACCGGCGCGGGGTGCGTCCGCGGGCGCCTCCGCGCATCTGCTCGTCGCGGCGACGGCCGCGACGTGGGCGGCGCTCCACGTCCGCGGGCGGTTCACGCCGACGATCGTGGTGCTCGCCCTGTTCGGCGCGTTCACCGCGCTCCAGGTGGCCTGCGGTCGATGGCGGTTTACGGGGCACCGGTCGGCTCTTGCGCGCCGTTCGGCGCTCGGCGAAGCGGTCGCGGCGCTCGCGCAGCCGTTCGTCGCGTACGCCGCCTTCGCGTCGGCAAGTTACCCGTTGGTGCCGGGCATCCTGAGACCGCAGCGTCTCGAGCGGCAGGCGCCACAGCCGGGCGGCTCCGAGGGCTTACTGCCGAACGTGATCGTGGTCATCATGGACACAGTACGCGCCGATCACCTCTCGGCCTACGGCTACCAGATTCCGACGAGTCCTCGCCTCTCCGAATTCGCCGAGCGCGCCTACCTGTTTCGCAACGCCGTCGCGAACTCGAACTGGTCGTTTCCCTCGCATGCGACCCTGCTCACCGGTCTCTTACCCCATCAACCCGGAGCTTATCCGATCACCACCTCGTCGGCCTCGCCTCGAGGTCTCACCGGCGGAGCCGAAGCGCCGGTCACCGCGCAGCCGCTCCTGGAGCGCAGAACGATCGCCGGCCGACTTCAGGAGCACGGATACGAGACGGGCCTGGTGGCTGCCAACTACGCATGGCTCTCCTCGGAGTCGGGGTTCACCGAAGGATTCGACTACGTCGACAACCGTCCGCGAAGTCTCCCCGGTTGGGAACCGTTTTGCGGCGCCTATCTGCGACATCAACCGATCGAAGCACTGCAAAACGCATATGCGCGATCCTCCGCCACGACCCATCCGGCCCACGTCGTCGTGAGGCACGGGATGGATTTTCTCCGTGTCGCCCGCCATCCCTTCTTCCTCTTTCTCAACTTCATGGACGCGCACCGCTACTACGCTTCCCCGCTCGGCGCGCGAGCGGCGCCGGAAATTCAGCGGCGGCTTCGCGAGGCTCGGTGGAGTGCCACGAACCTCGAAATGTACGACCGGAACATCGCCTTTCTCGACCATCAGCTCGGGCTCTTCCTTCGGGAGCTCGAGGCTCGCGGCCTGTTCGACGATGCACTGATCGTCATCACCTCCGATCATGGACAGAAGTTCGGCCCGAGCGGACCGGGATGGCATGGCCGCGATCTCTCGCAAGACAGCATCCACGTCCCGTTGCTCGTCAAGATGCCGCATCAGCGAAGCGGCGAGACCGTCGTGCGCGTGGCGCAACTCGCCGACGTCGCTCCCACGATCCTCGAAGCGGTCGGTCTGCAAGCTCCGGAGGAGTTTTTCGGCAGTTCGCTCGCGCGACGTTCCCGGGCGGTGATCGCCGAAAGTTACGGCACGCTGGTTCCGATGAACGAGATCCCCTCGAGGGCCCCCATCGAGTGGGCCATGTTCGACGGGGATTGGAAGCTCCTCCGCACCGCGGGGGGCCGGGATCTCCTCTACAATCTCACCGACGACCCCCTGGAGTCCGACGATCTCGCGGCGCGCCGCCCCGAGGTCGCTCGGCAGCTGGGCGATCGGCTGGCGGCTCTCGTACCGCGCCGTTCGTTGACGGACCGCGCGCCGGGCGCTCGACCCGAGGTTTCGTCGCTCACGCTGGAGAAGTTGAAGAGCCTCGGCTACGCGCAATAGCGCGCCAGCGCCGCGGGCGAGCCCGATGGGCGCGGGGGGGTCGCGGATCGGGTTCCGGGAGCCAAACGAGCAGGACGCGCACCGGGCGGGTCAGGGAGCGGGTAGCGCTCGGCGCGTGAGCATCAGCACGTGCTCGGCCTCCTGGACGGGCTCGTCGCGCTGGTTGAGGATCGTGACTCGGAAGGTCACGAGCCCCCGATCCGGCTTGCTCGACGCGCGCTTGGCCGCCACCGTCACGCGCGCGTGGATGGTGTCGCCCACCAGCACGGGGGCCACGAACTTGCACCGCAGCTCGAGGAACGCCAGTGCCGTCCCCTCGACGAGCCCGAGGCGGTCGAGCAGGCCCAGGTACAGGTCGTGAATCAGCGGTCCGTGGGGCACGCGGGTGCCGAAGGGGCCGGTGCGCGCGAACTCCTCGTCGGTGTGCAACGGGTTGAAGTCGCCGGTGAGGCCCGAGAAGGCGAGGATGTCCCCCTCGGTCACGGTCCGTCCGGCGGTCCACAGCTCCTCGCCGACCTCGATCTCGTCCCAACTCCTGCCGCGGTAACGCCTGGGCATCGATCACCTCCTCCCCCGCTCGACCTCCGGGGACGGCGGCACGAGGCCTTCGATCACCGCGAACAGGTGCTTGGCCTCGATCGGCTTGGCGATGTAGGCGTCCATGCCCGCCGCCAGGCAGCGCGCCTCGTCGCCCTTCATGGCGTAGGCCGTGAGGGCGATGATGGGTAGGTGGCCGGGGAGGAGGGAGGAGTGACCGGTGAGCGCGGGCGAAGCGGGCTCGGAGCCCTGCGCCGATGCCGCGGGGCCGACGGCTGACGGCGTGCGGCTGACGGCCGCCTCGCGCGCGCGAATCGCCGCGGTCGCCTCGAAGCCGTCCATCTCCGGCATCTGCAGGTCCATCAGGACGAGATCGAACCGCTCGCGCTCGAAAACCGCGACGGCATCTCTACCGTTGCTCGCCACCGCCACCGTGTGACCGCGCTTCTCCAGCAAGCGCACCACGAGCTGCCGGTTGACGGTGTTGTCTTCGGCCAACAAGACCCGCAAGGAATTCCCCTTCCCCTGCGCCACGTCACCGCGCTCCGCTTCCCCGCGTCGAGAACGCGGGGCAAGGGGGAACTCGAGCTGCGGGTGGCGGCTCGCCGGCTCGACGAGTCCCCCCTGCCCCCGCTGCGCCGGAGGCGGAGATTCGAGACTGTGACCCTCCGCGATTCCGAAAAGCGCGGTGAAGGAAAAGGTGCTGCCGCGACCGGGCTCGCTCTCGACCCAGATGCGGCCGCCCATCAGCGCGACCAACTGTTTCGAGATCGCCAGTCCCAGCCCCGTGCCGCCGTATCGACGGGTGGTCGAGCCGTCGACCTGCTCGAAGGCATCGAAGATCGCGGCTTGCTTCTCCGCGGGAATCCCGATGCCCGTGTCGCGTACGGAGAAGCACAGCTCCATCGCGGGATGCGGGATCCGGGATACCGAGTGCGGAGCCCGCAGCGCGGCGTCCGCATTCCCCGTCGCGCCTCCATCATCTCGCGTTTCGCATTTCGCGACCTCCACCGCCACGTCGCCGCGCTCGGTGAACTTGACCGCGTTGCCGATCAGGTTGGTGAGAACTTGCCCCAGGCGTCCGGCGTCGCCGACGAGCCGGTCCGGGAGGTCGGCGGCGATCGCCTGGTACAGATTCAAGCCTTTCTCCCGCGCGCGCAGGGCGAGCGGCTTGATGGTGGCTTCGAGACTGGCGCGGAGGTCGAACCCCTGCCGGTCGAGCGTCAGCTTCGCGGCGTCGATCTTGGCGAAGTCGAGCACGTCGCTGACGATCGCCATCAGCGAGTTGCCCGATCGCTTGATGAGGTCCACGTAGTCCCGCTGCTCCGCGGTCAGCGGCGTCTCGAGCAGCAGCTCGGTGACGCCCAGCACCCCGTTCATCGGCGTGCGCAGCTCGTGGCTCATGTTGGCGAGGAACTCGCTCTTGGCACGGTTGCCCGCCTCGGCGGCGTCCTTGGCTCGGAGTAATTCGAGCTCGGCGAGCCGGCGCGCGGTGACGTCTTCGTACGCCACCACCACGCGCGCCGACGCCGTGTCCGCAAAGCGCGTGATCCGGGTGATGAACCAGCGCGGGCCGGACGAGGTGCCGCAGGCGCGCTCGAGCGACACCTCGTCCTGCGTTCCGTCGACGACGGCGCGGATGGCACGCGCCATCGCCGCCGCCTCCGCACCGGCCGCCGCGGTGCAGGCGTCCAGGTAGTTGGCGCCCTGGGCGAGGCCCTCGGGGGGCGCCGGAGTGGACTGCGCGAACTCCCGCCAGGCCTTGTTGACGCCGAGGATGGTGCCCGTGGCGTCGAGGATGGCGATCTGCGCGGAGAGCGCGTCCAACGTGGAGAACGCGAAGCGGCCGGACTCGCGCAGCGCCAGATTGCGTTGGAACTGGTGGGCCAGATAGATCGACACCACGCTGGCGAGGACGACGGCGACCGCGGGATAACCGAGCACCGTGCCGAGGCTGCCGTTGACCGCGTAGACGTTGGCCACGCTGGCCAGAGCGCCGATCAGGACCACGATCAGCTGCGGGCGCCACCCCCACGGGAGCAGCGTGGCGCTGGCCAGACCGAGCAGCATCGACAGCAGCGGCGTGGTGGCGAAGTCGCCGGTCACGATGCCCATCAGCGCGGCGCAGACGCACACGACGCCGACCGCGTATATGCCGACCCCGATCGCGCGCCGCGCGGTCCGCGCCGCGCGCAGCAACCGAAACGCGGTCGCCACCAGCGCCATCTGGACGAGATTCAACGCATGCAACGTGATGACGTGCGGCTGACCGAACCAGAAGTCCCCGACGCCGAAAACCGCGGCCGAGGCCAGCACCAGCCACAACCCCGCGCGCAGCCGCTCGACGAGCAACCGCGTCGTCTTCTCGTGCAGGTCGCTCTCGATGTCTGGCGGTGAGCCGGTCAGCATGCGCAGTGCTGGCGCGCAAGGGGCCGAAAGCTACGTGACCGTCGATCTCGGGCGCCGGGGACTGGGCCTTGCGCCTTACGAGCCCGTTCTTAGGGAGCGCAGCAGCCGCCCGTCAAGCGGAATCCCGGGGTGACGACGACAGGCCGGTCACGGCGGATCCGGAAGGCGGCCAGCGGTTCGAGCGGCGAGAAGTGTTGATTGATCGGGCCGCTTGTGGTTGCTGACCCCAAGGTGGTTCGCGACCTGGAGGAGCGGGCGCAGAGCTACCTCGTCCACTTCACGGCGGTGCCGCCCGAGGTGGATGCCTACTTCCAGGCGCATCTGCGGCACGGCCTCCGGCCTTAACCCTCCCCTGACGCGCCGTCCAACTCAGAACTTTTCTCGGCACGGCCGCACCTCGAGCTCCTGGGTCCACGCGCTGCGATCCTGGTGGGCGAGATGCCAGTAGGTCTCCGCGATCGCCTCGGGCTGGAGCAGGTCCTCCCCGCCCGCCGGCGGCCGCCGTGCGCCGCTCGGCGCGACTTCGATCACTCCGTCGACGTTGATCCACGCCACGTGAATGCCCTTCGCACCGAGGCTGCGGGCCATGGATTGGGCGAGCCCGCGCATCGCGAACTTCGCCGGGCCGAAGGCGGCCGAACGGGGCCCCGCCTTCACGCCGGCGGTCGCGCCGGTGAACAGCACGACGCCGCGGCCGCGCGCGATCATGTCGGGCACGACCTCTCTCGCCGCGAGGAAGGCGCCGAACGCGTTCACTCGCCAGTCGTGCTCGTACTGCTCCGGGGTCACTTCGGTGACGTCGCCCCAGTGGGCGCTGCCGGCGTTGTAGATCAGCACCTGCGGCGGCCCCAGCCGCTCGCGGATCGAGCGGAACGCCGCCTCGACCTGCGCGCGATCGGCGAGGTCGGCTGGGGCTTCGATCGCCCGACCGCCCGCCGCGACGACCTCGGCGGCGAGCGAGCGCACGTAGGGAGCGCTGCGCGCGTTGATCGCCACCGCGTATCCCTTGGCGAAGCGCCGCACCAGGGCCGCGCCGAGCCCCGGCCCGACCCCCGTGACCACGGCGACCGGAGCGTCCTTCGGTTCCGACATCGGGTCCTCCTCCCGCTCAGCGCGGTACGGCGACCAAACGGTGGTCGCGTACCGGAACCTCGTATCTCACATCGTCGCGAAACACGGCGAAGTCGCGCCCCGGCGGCTCAGAACCTCACCACCGAACGAATCGACTCGCCGCGATGCATCAGGTCGAACGCCTCGTTGATTCGCTCGAGCGGCAGGTGGTGGGTGATCAGATCGTCGATGTCGATCTTCCCCTCCATGTACCAGTCGACGATCTTCGGCACGTCGCGGCGGCCCTTCACGCCGCCGAACGCGGTGCCTTTCCAGACGCGCCCCGTGACCAGCTGAAACGGGCGCGTGCGGATCTCCTCTCCCGCGCCCGCCACCCCGATGATGATGCTCTGACCCCATCCGCGGTGGCAGCACTCAAGCGCCTGGCGCATGACCTCGACGTTGCCGATGCACTCGAAGCTGTAGTCCGCGCCGCCGTCGGTGGCCTCGACGATCGCCTCGACCACCTTGTCGCGCCCGACCTCTTCGGGGTTCACGAACCGCGTCATGCCGAACTTCTCGGCGATCGCCCGCCGAGCGGGGTTCACATCGACGCCGATGATCCGGCCGGCGCCCACCATGCGCGCGCCCTGGATGACGTTGAGCCCGATGCCGCCGAGGCCGAACACCGCGACGTTGGCGCCGGGTTCGACCTTCGCGGTGTTGAGCACCGCCCCGATCCCGGTGGCGACGCCGCAGCCGATGTAGCAGACCTTGTCGAACGGCGCGTCCTCGCGGATCTTCGCCGCCGCGATCTCGGGCAGAACGGTGAAGTTGGAGAAGGTCGACGTGCCCATGTAGTGCAGCACCGGCTCGCCGTCCAGACGAAAGCGGCTCGTCCCGTCGGGCATCACTCCCTTGCCTTGAGTCGCGCGGATCGCCGTGCAGAGATTCGTCTTGCCGGAGAGGCACGCTTTGCACTGGCGGCATTCCGGCGTGTACAGCGGGATGACGTGGTCCCCGGGTCGCACCGAGGTGACACCCGCGCCGACCTCGACGACCACGCCCGCGCCTTCGTGGCCGAGGATCGCGGGGAACCGGCCCTCGGGATCGGCCCCGGACAGCGTGAAGGCGTCGGTATGGCAGACGCCGGTCGCCTTCACCTCGACGAGCACCTCGCCCTCGCGCGGGCCCTGGACCTCGACGGTCTCGATGGCGAGCGGTCTCCCCGCGGCGAACGCGACGGCGGCGCGTGAAGTCGGCATGCGGCGATCCTCTCGAAGGTCGATGTCAGCGGTTGGCGGCCAGAGTCAAGGTGCGCAGATCGGCGAGCACCAGCTCGGGATGCAGGAATCCGACGCTGTAGACGTTGCGCACCTCGTTCCGCTCGTCGAGCAGAAACACCTTGAGCACGTGGCGAAAGAGGCCGCTCCACCGGCCATCCGGATAGCGCAGCTTTGCCGCCGACTGGTCGAAGTCGGCGAGCAGCGGCGTGAGCGCGGCCTCGCCCGAAGGGGTCGTGAAGCTCCAGTCGGACTTGGGATCGTGAAGCCTGCGCAGGTCGGCCATGCGCCGCGGAGTGTCTCGACCCGGGTCGAAGCTGATCGTGAGGAGCGTCACGCGCGAGCCGAGACTCGGGTCGGCGGCGAGAACGGCGTCGAGCCGGTGGAGCACCGACAGGCTGAACGGACAGCCGGTCGCCTCCGCGCAGCTCATGTACACGAAGGCCACGACCGCCATCCGTCCCGCTTTGAGCGAGAACAGCGTGGTCTCTCCCCGGATCGCGTCGATCAGCGGATGGTCGTGGATCCGCTGAATGACCGGCAGCGAGTACGAGCCCGGCTCCGGGACCTGGTACTCGGGCGTGAACGCCCCTGGCGCGTACGTGTATGCCTCGCCGATGGTCGCCGGCCGAGCGGCCGAAGCCGCCCCACCGGCTTGCGACGGCCGGGAAGCTCCGCCGGGCAGCCACGCGGCGCAGGCGATCGCCACGACGCTTCCGACGATGCGTCTTCTCATCTCATCTGGCCAGCGCCGCCACGCGCCCGCTCGTCGTCGGCTCGCTCTGCGCGACCTGGTTCTTGTAAAACTGGTCCTGGCCGAACCGGATGAGGTGCGCCCGGCCGAGCTTCTCCTTGACGAAGTCGACGCTGAACAGCGGGGAGAGCTTCTTCCCGTTCCAACCATAGGCTTTCAGGAACTGCTCGTTCTCGTCCCCTTTCTTGTCCCACTTCGACAGCAGCGAGGACGTGAAGTAGACGTGCTCGCCGCCCCAGGTTTCGGAGACCATGTTCAGCTGCGAACCGATCTTCTGTTCGTGGACGAGCTTCGGACGACGCGGATTGCTCACGTCGTAGACCCGCACCATCCCGTCCAGGAACGTATCGACGAACAGGAAGCGGTCGTCGACCGAGAGGCTGATGTCGACGGGCAGCGGCGTCTTCTTGGGATCGCCGATGTCGCCGACCGCTTCGGCGGCGAACGTGCCGTCGTCCTTCCGCTCGATCAGCCAGATCTTCGACGTCAGCGCGGTGCTCGTGAACGCGTAGTTGTGCGTCGGCTGCAGTGCCCAGCGGACCTCGAGCGGGGCGCCGGGAACCTCCAGGATCTGGATCGGCTCGCGGGCATGCGCGTCCCACACGACCATCGTGTTGCCGAAGTGCTTCATCGCCTCGGGATCGGCGAGCATCTCTCCGAAGTCTCGCATGTAGTTGTTCCAGCCCGTGAACGAAGAGGTCAGCATGCGGTTCAGGCGCGGCTGGATGCGCAGGTCGTAGCCGTATGCCGCCTTCTCGGGCATCCACAGGGTCCGGATGTACTCGCCGGCGTTGTTGTACTCGACGATCCCCGTCTTCCCGCCGTGGTCCTTGTCGTTCGAGAGACCAGTGATCAGCAAGCGCCCGGGCAGCGCGTAGAACGTGTGCGGTCCCACCACGCCGCCGCTGTCTTTGACGAAGCTCGTGATGGTCTTCGTGAGTTTCGGCTTCGCCGGGTCGCTCCCGATGTCGAAGAGGTAGATCATGCTGTCGTCGAGCCCCCCGGCCCAGAAGAAGCGCCGATCGTCGTTGAAGTCGGCGTGGTGGGCCTCGTGCCGGCCGCCGACCGAGACCGAGGAGATCACCTTGCCGTAGTTTTCCTTCGTCGGATTCGCCCCGATCGTCACCAGCTTGTCCGAGCCGTCGCCGAGCCCCTCGATACCGAGCGTCCACACGTAGACGTAGTCCTCGGGGCCGATGATCTTCGGCGTGTAGGGCGAAAGGCAGGTCTCGTCGGCGACGGCGGCCGTCGAGAGCGACGACAGCACGACCAGGGCGGCGAGGCGCGAGCGGAGCGAAATTCTTCTTCGCATGATCTGACCTCCTATGCGGGGTGGCTCGCGGCCACCGTCCCATGGAATGATCCCGGAAGCCAAACCACCGGGGCCCTTCACGACTCCCGGGCGCCGAGCACCGAGGCGGCGGGCGTCGACGGCGTCCACGCCCGAGCTATGCGCGCGACGGCGAGCTGATGGAACAGGGGGGCGCCATGACCTCGGAGGTAATCGACGGAGGTCCCGAGCGGGTTCATCGTCGGCAGGCGAAACGGGAAAGGAGAACCTGATGCCGACGAGCGAGACCACCGAAATCATGCGCCGCTTCAACGACGCCTTCCAGCGCCACGATCCGCGCGCCTTCGCCGAGCTGGTCGCGGAGGACTGCGTGATCGAAAACACGCGCCCCGCGCCCGACGGCGAGCGGTTCGTCGGCCGCGCGGCGTGCGTGAAGCTCTGGACCGAGATCGCGACCTCGCCGCAGATCGCCTTCGACCTCGAGGACGTCATCGTCGCCGAGGACCGCGCGATCATCCTGTGGCGGCTGCGACACGGCGAACGCCTCGAGGACTCGGTGCGCGGCGTCAACCTGATGCGCGTCCGCGACGGCAAGATCATCGAGGGACTCGGCTACGTGAAGGGCCCCTGAGCGGGCGCCGAGTCTCGGGCGGTGCGGGGATTCGCGACCGGCGGGCCGGATCTCTGCTAAGGCTGCGGACATGGCAACCGGACGAAACGGAGCGGCGGTCGAGCCGGGCGGCGCGGGGCCGCTGCTCCGCCGCTGGCGTGAGTCGCGCCATCTCAGCCAGCTCGAGCTGGCGCTGGAAGCGGAGGTGTCGGCGCGTCACATCAGCTTCCTCGAGACCGGCAAGGCAACGCCGAGCCGGGAGATGCTGCTCACGCTGTCGAACGTGCTCGACGTTCCGCTTCGCGAGCGGAACCTGCTGCTGCTGGCCGCCGGCTACGCGCCGATCTACGGCGAGACCAGTCTCGACGATCCGCGCATGAGCCAGGTGCGCTCGGTCATCGAGGTGATGCTGCGCTCGAACGAGCCGCGCAGCGCGCTCGCGCACGATCGCCACTGGAACGTGGTGATGGCGAACGAGGCCTTCCTCCGCTTCCTGACGGTCGCGCTCGGCGGCACGCCGGAGGGCCTCGCGCCGCTCCAGGTAGCGCAGCCGCCGCGACCGAACATCCTCCACCTGCTGTTCGATCCCGACGGGCTCCGCAAGGTGGTGGTGAACTGGGAGGCGAGCGCCAGGTCGCTGCTGAACCAGGCGCAGCGCAGGCTCGCCTGGGCGCGCGACGACACGCTGAAGAAGCTGATCGCCGACGTGCTCGCCTATCCCGGCGTCCCGTCGCGCTGGCGCGAGCCCGATCTCGAGGCGCCGCACGCCCTGATCCTGCCGATGGAGCTCGACCTCGGCGGCAAGATCGTGCGCATGTTCAGCACCGTCACGACCGTGGCGACGCCTCACGACGTGACGCTCGAGGAGCTGCACGTCGAGGTCTTCTACCCGGCCGACGCGGAGACGGAGGCGACGCTCGAGAGCTACGAGAAGCAGGTCGCGGGGCTGTTCGGCGATCGCGAGGAAACCCGCCGCCGCCGCGGCTGAGCGCGACGCGGCGGCGCACTGCCCACCCCCGCCGAGTAGGAGAGCCGACTCATGTCATCGTCGTTCGATCTTTCCGGCAAGGTGGCGGTCGTCACCGGCTCGAGCAAGGGCATCGGCCGCGCGATCGCCGAGCGCATGGCCGAGCACGGCGCCAGGGTGGTCGTTTCCTCGCGCAAGGCCGAGGCCTGCGAAGAGGTTGCGGCGGGCATCCGCGCCCGGGGCGGCGAGGCGATGGTCCAGGCCTGCCACATCGGTCGCCGCCGCGACCTGGAGGGGCTGGTCGAGGCGACGCTGGCGAGATGGGGCCGCATCGACGTCCTGGTCTGCAACGCGGCCGCCAACCCGTACTACGGGCCGCTCGCGAAGATGCCCGACGAGGCGATGGACAAGGTTCTCGAGAACAACGTGAAGAGCGTGGTCTGGCTGTCGAATCTGGTCCTGCCGCAGATGGCGGAGCGCCGTGACGGCGTGATCATCATCATCTCTTCGGTCGGCAGCTTCACCGGCTCGGACGTGCTCGGCTTCTACAACATGTCGAAGGCCGCCGAGCAGTCGCTCGCGCGCAGCCTCGCCTACGAGTGGGGCGCGCACAACATACGGGTCAACTGCATCGCGCCCGGGCTGATCCGCACCGACTTCTCGCGCGCGCTTTGGGAGAACGACAAGCTGCTGGCCAAGCGCACCGCCAGCTCGGCGCTCAAGCGCATCGGCGAGCCGGACGAAATCGCCGGTGCGGCGGTAATGCTCGCCGCACCGGCCGGCGCGTTCATCACCGGGCAGACGATCCTGGTCGACGGCGGGAGGTTGATCGGCGTGCTGCCGCCGGACTAGTCGTGCGCCTTGGCGGAGCGCGAAGGGTCGTGGGCGGTCACCCGGCCCGGAAGGAAGGCACGGCACCGCTTCTCCAGGTGCCGCGCGCGCACCCCGCGCCGGATGCCCGACGGCGGCCGGCAATCGCTCGACCCGCCGTCGGCGAAAGTCGTATGCTCGCCGCCAAGGGAGGTCCGGATGCCACACATCGGCTACTTGCCGTTCGAGGCCGTCGATGACGAGCTGCAAGCGGTCATGCGCGAGTACGACGAGGAGCTCGGCGGATCGGAGTTCGTGCGGGTGTTCGCGCACGCGCCCGAGGTCTTCAAGTCCTTCATCCGCTTCTACTTCCCGCTCATCACCGAGACCCGCGGCAGCGTCGACATGAAGCTCACCGAGCTCGTCAGGCTGAAGGTCGCCGAGATCAACGGCTGCCATCTTTGAAAGGGCGCCCGGTTCGCGCTGGCAGCGCGACAAGGCCTGACCGAAGAGATGATCGACGAGCTTCCGCGCTATCGGGAGAGCAAGCTCCTCGGTGCCCGGGAGAAGGCGGCGGTCCGCTACGCCGAGGTGCTCGCGGGGGATCACCGGCAAGCCGGGCCGGCGCTCTTCGACCAGCTCCGCGAGCATTTCACGGAGGCCGAGATCGTCGATCTCGGCTGGCGGATCGTGACGTTCGTCGGCTACGGGCGGTTCATCTACGCGCTGGGTCTCGAGATCGGCAAGACCTGCCCGATCCCCGCGCACCGGACGGCGAGCGCGCAGCCGCCGTCCCGTTGAGCTCGAGTCGGAACCGGCGCCGCATCGCGTGCGCCGCGGGGCGGGAGACGGAGCAACCGCTGCGACGCGCGCGCCCGCGTACGGTCAGAACTGAAACACGACCGAGAAGTAGGTCTCCTGGCGACTGTCGCCGGGCCGGCCGAAGCGCTCGCCGAGGAACCAGGGCCCCTCGCCGGTCTTTCCCCAGAAGAGGTCCTGTCGCAGGCGGAAGATCAAGTGGTCCGAGAAGATGTGCTCGAGCTCCAGCCGGGTGAAACCGGCGGTCGCGACCAGGTCGTAGGCGGCGGCGATCGTCGGCTGCCAGAGCCCGGCCGCTCCGTAGCTCGTGGTCGCGGCGAAGGTCGCGACGAACTCGTCCTCGGTGATCCGGTCGGTGTTGCGGCTGACGAAGCGGTCCTCGATGTCGCGGCCGTCGACCCGGGCCTGGTAGACGGACGGGATTCCGGTGAAGAAGCGGTTGAAGTCGAGGTAGTGGCGCCAGAAGAATTGGCCGGTCAGGAAGAACGTCCGGATGCTGTTCAGGGGCTTGAGCCAGGTCGGCCGGTCGAAGGCGAGCATCAGCACCGTCCGCTCGCTCTTCTCGTAGAGGTTCCCGTCCGGGTCGAGCGCGCCGGGGACGCCTTCGCCGAGGGAAACCGGTATGCCGGTCGTGTAGGTCGACTCGAGCCGAAACACGGCCTGGGTGAATTGCTCCTCGGCGTAGTTCGCCGAGACGCCGACGACGTGGCTGCGGGGGTAGAAGAGGTCGATCGGCAGGCGGAGCGTGCCGAGCGCGTCGGGGCGTAGCGGCGCTCCGATCGTCGCCAGGTCCTGCCTAACCTTAGCCCCCGGGTCGTCCGAGATCGTCCAGAAGTAGTTCAGGCTGAAGTCGATCCGCTTCCAGACCGCTTTCAGGCGGAATGCGATCTCGCTGTTCTCGAGCCTTCGCTCGGGCTGGTTGTCCCGCAGCGAGGTCTCGAGATCGAAGATCTGTCCGCCGAGGATCGCCGTGTTCGCCTCCTCCGGCAGACCTTGACCGAAGAAGCCCCAGGGACGCCTCGGATCCTGGGAAATCTTGTTCTTCTCGTAGATCCCGGGGATCCAGATGCCCTCGAGGAAGACCTCCTCGAGGAACCCGAGCTTGCCGATGTCGTAGATCCCTCGGGCCATCCACACCGTGACCCGGATGTCTTCCCAGGGCTCGTAGTACCAGTGCCAGCGGAAATCGAGGGGGTTGATCACGTCGAGGGCGCGAAACTGGTCGGTCTCTCCCCACACGACCTGCTGGCGGCCGAGCCGCAGCGTGAAGGGGGGAACGAGGAACTCCCCGTAGATCTCCCGCAGCGTGTACTCGGCCCGCAGGCGGTCGCGCTCCTCATCGGAAAAGCGCTCGCGGAACGATTCGCGGACGTCGTAGACCGAGTCGTAGGCGCCCCGGCCGATCACCGACAGATTCGCTTCCTCCAACGGTCCGGTGCTCAGTCCGAACAGGTTGCTCGAGCGGAGGAACTCCCACCGGCTCTCGATCTGAGCGGTGTTCCTCTGCATGACCAGCTCGGCGTCTTTGAACTCGGGCGTGCGCAGCGCGGTCTTCGCCTCGAAGAAGCCCTGGATCTCCAGATCGGGACGCGGAGCGAGCAGCGCCCCGGCGTCCGGGCTCGCCAGCAGCGTTGCGAGCAGGACGAGGCCGGCGGCGGCGCGGGCGATCCGGCCCCGGCCGGCGAGCCGGCGGGCATCGAACGGTGGAGCTTCCTGCCGCATGCAGTTCCTCCCTGGTGGTCGCGCGGGCGATCCGTGTCCCCGGGCGAGCCGATCGCTCTCGATCCCGGACGCGAACGCGTACGCCTAGCGCCGCCCGCTCACCATGTTGCGAAGCGAGAAGAACTGCTTCGCGCGGCCGGGCGAGAACGCGGTGCGCTTCGCGTAGCAATGCGTGACGGTGGCGTGGGGCTTGCGGACGTTGATGTCGGTCTCGCCGAGATGCAGGAACACTTGCTCGCCGAGGTTCGACGCGTAGTCGAGCTTCATGAACGGCGGCTGCCGGGGAGGCTCCACTCCGTAGCTCTCCGAGTACTTCAGGAAATGCTGGCTCAGGCGGAAGAGCGACTCGTCCTGCCGGTCGAAGGTGAACATCCAGAGCGTCCAGAAGTGCTCGTCATCGATGAAGAGAATCTTGTGACCGTACGGATGCTTCGGATCCTTCGGCTCGATCAGCAGGACGTGGGCGGTGCGGAGATCCCAGCGGGCGCGGTTCGGCACCCAGGAATGCGCTCCCCCCATCTCGGGATTGTCCCGGACGTTGATCGTGGCGAGGACCCGTTTCTTGCCGAGGTAGGTCCAGCGGTGTTCGTAGACCTTCCCCCCGAAGCCCATCATGTCCTCGCGGGTCCAGTCCATGCCGAGCATCTCGCTGGTCCGCTCCGAGGCGAGAACGCGCCGCGGCTTGCGCTGCTGCGGGCTGTACATCCACCCGCCGTCCTCCTTGTGGTGATCCACGTACTTCTTGGTGAGCGTCTTGGTTCCCGCGAAATCCCGGGGCGAGCGGAACTCCATGAGCTGCTTCGCCTGGATGTCGTCCTCGTCCCCCTCGACCAGGGGCTTCTGCCCCTGCGCGTAGCGCGCGTCCACCAAGGTGAACTCGATCTCCCGGTCGAGCCGCCCGTTCGGGCCCCGGGACCACGCGGTCATCGGCATCACCTGGCCCTCGGCGCCAGGCCGCCAGACCATGTTCCAGATCACCTTCTGGGCGGCCTGCCGGTCGGCCGGATCGATTTCCGCGAACGGGAAGCCCCCTCCGGTGAAACCGACCAGCACCCCCTCCTCATCCAGGCGGTAGTCGGGATCCTTTTCCTCGCCCCACTTCGAAGGCAGCGGGTAGCTCGTCGCGGCGGCGACCTCCATCTCCATGCCCTCGAAGAAGTACTCCTCCCAGGCCGAGATCGGGATGAACGGCTCGAGGCGCCAGCGGTCCTGGATCCCGACCTTCTCGCCCGGCGAGAACGCCGGCTCGGCGCCGCGGTTGTCCTCGATCCACCCGCGGAGATCCTGGTAAGCGCGATGCGCCTCCGCGGCTCGGGCGGGGCCGACGCTGCCGAGCAGGAGCACGGCGGCCGAGAGCGCGCCGACGAGGCGGGCGGAAAGGTTGTCGGTTACGGGGGTGATTTGCATGGTCTCCATTCCTCGGCCGGTCGGGTTCCTCGATTGAATTGCAGACCCTGTGCCAGCTGTCGAACGCCGATCGTCATTGCCGAGCGGCCCTTTTCTGCACCGGATCGCGTCAGCCGGCTGCGCGCCTGTGTCCACCGGAAGCAGGCCGCGGTCGTCGGTCTCCGTCCAGTGGGGATCTGCGCGCCGCCCGGATGGTGGCGCCGCAGCGGGTTCGCCAACAGCTTCACGATCAGATGGCGCCGGTGATTCGCGCAGACCTCGTCGTCGCCGGAGCTGCGAAGTGCTCGCCGTCGGGATCGACGCAGACGACCTCGGGCATCGGCACGCGGCCGGTGAGCGCTCGCTGCACCTCGCCCTCGCTCCGGAAGTTGGGCGGGGTCCCCAGGCACTCCCCGAGGGACGTGTGCAGCACCAGCGAGCGAGATCACCCGCCGTCGGCTTCCTCCAGATCGAAGACGAAGTTCGCAGGTCACGCCGATCGCCGACCAGTCGGAAGCGACTGGCAAGACCGCGCCGGATGCACTAGCCTCGAGCGATGGATCGCAACTTGCCAGGGGGCTCCCCCGAGACGACGAATTTACGGAGCACGGCAGCTCACGGCATTCGCTGCGAGGTGCGGCCCCCGATCGCGGAGATCGTGCTCGATCGGCCCGCAGACGGCAACACCTTCACGCCGGAGCTGCTGAGCGAGCTCGCCGCGGCGGCCGTGCGGCTCGCCACGGAGGCCAACGTTCGCGCGGTCGTCGTGCGCGGGAGCGGCAAGAACTTCTGCTTCGGAGCGAACATCGACATGTTCCTCGAGGAGCCGGCGGATCGACGCCCGGCGCTGTTGCGCGATCTGGTCACCCGCTTTCACGTCGCCATCACGCGACTCGCGCGGCTGGAGCTGCCGGTGCTCGGCGTCGCCCACGGCATGGTGGTCGGCGGGGGTCTCGCGCTGCTCGGCGCCTGCGACGTCGTGCTGGCGGCCGAATCGACGCGATTTCGTATGGGATGGAGCGGGATCGGCATCACCATGGACGGCGGCGCGACTTGGACGTTGCCGCGGATCATCGGAGCGCGGCGCACTCTCGAGCTGATCTCCACGAACCGGATCTTCACCGCCGCCGAGGCCGAGCGCTGGGGCCTGGTGAACTGGCTCGCCCCCGAGGCTGATCTCGAGAAGCGCACCGCCGAGATCGCGAGGACGCTCGCGGCGGGCCCGACCCGCGCGCTCGGTCTGTGCAAGCGGCTGGTGATCGGCGGCGGCAGCCAGTCGTTCGAGACGCACCTCGAGGACGAGGCGGTGGCGCTCGTCGAGGCCGTCGGCACGGCCGACGCCGACGAGGGCCTTCGCGCGTTTCGCGAACGCCGCCCGCCGCGCTTCTCCGGCCGCTGAAGGGGCGGAGCCGAAGAGCCTTCGGATCCGGAAATCTTCCCGCCGCGGGACCCGTCGAAAAGACTCCCGACCCCTCTTTCTCGGCGCCTCGACAGCGGCCGGAGGCTCCGCCATGCTCGCCGCGGGAGGGCATCGGCCGTCATGAAGGCGATTCGCTTGCATCACACCGGGGGGCCCGAAGCGCTCGTGCTCGACGATCTGCCGGAACCGACGCCCGCCGCGGGCCAGGCGGTCGTCAAGATCGAGGCGGCCGGGCTGAACTACATCGACGTCTACTTCCGCACCGGCCTCTACCGAGGCGAGCTGCCGTTGACCCTCGGCTTCGAGGCGGCCGGCACGGTGACGGCGGTCGGGTCGGGCGTCGCCGAGGTCCGGGTGGGAGACCGCGTCGCCTACGCGGGCGTGCTCGGCGCCTACGCGCAGTACGCCGCGGTACCGGCGGATCGCCTGGTCGCGCTTCCGCCCGCGGTCAGCGCCAGGCAGGGCGCGGCGGCGATGCTACAGGGTTTGACGGCTCACTATCTCGGCACCGCGACGTGGCCGCTGCGGCCGGGCGACACCTGTCTGGTGCACGCGGCCGCGGGCGGCGTCGGCCTGCTGCTCTGCCAGATCGCCAAGATGCGCGGGGCGCGCGTGATCGCCACCGTCTCCACCCAGGGCAAAGCCGAGCTCGCGCGGGGGGCCGGCGCCGACGAGGTCATCCTCTACTCGGAGCAGGATTTCGAGGCCGAGGTGAAGCGCCTGACCGACGGCCGGAAGGTTCAGGTGGTGTACGACGGAGTCGGCAAGACGACGTTCGCCAAGGGGCTCGATTGCCTGGCGCCGCGCGGCATGATGGTGCTCTACGGGCAGGCGAGCGGCCCCGTCGGCAGCCTCGACCCGCAAGTCCTGAACGCCAAAGGATCCCTCTTCCTCACGCGCCCGACGCTCGCCCACTACGTGCTGACGCGCGAGGAGCTCCGCGCGCGCGCCGGCGACATCCTCGGCTGGGTGAGCGACGGCCGGCTTCGCCTGCGCATCGATCTCGAGGTGCCCCTGCAGGACGCTGCCGCGGCTCACCGCGCGCTCGAGGGCCGCCACACGACCGGCAAGGTGCTGCTGATCCCGTGAGCCCTGGAGACGCGAGGCGCGGTCGGCTATTCCCTTCGCTGCGCCGGCGGCGCAGGCTGGCGGCGGCGCAGACCGAGATCACATGCCCAGCACGCTGATCGGCCCCACCTCTCACTACTTCTATTCGCTGCGCCTCAAGCTCCATTACGTGGACTGGGGGAACCACGACAAGCCGCCGCTGCTGCTCATCCACGGCGGGCGGGACCACGCGCGCAACTGGGACCGGGTCGCGCTCGACTTGCGGCGCGACTACCACGTGATCGCCCCCGATCTGCGCGGCCACGGCGATTCGCAGTGGGCGCTCGGCTCGAGCTATTCGATGATCGACTACACGCTCGACGTGGCGCAGCTGCTCGGCGCCGTCGATCTCTTTCCGATCACCATCATCGGCCACTCGCTCGGCGGCGCGATCGCCCTGCAGTACACCGGCACGTATCCCGACCGCGTGAGGAAGGTGGTGGCGATCGAGGGCCTCGGACCCGCCCCGGAGCTGATCCGCGAGGTCAAGCCGGCGCACGAGCGCATGCGCGAGTGGATCGGCGAGATGCAGGCGCTCGCCCGCCGCCACCCGCACCGCTACAAGACGCTCGACGAGGCGGTGGCGCGCATGCGCGAGGCGAATCCCCACCTCTGCGCCGAGCACGCGCGCGAGCTGACGGTTCAGGGCTGCTACCGCGACGAGGACGGCACGTACCTCTGGAAGTTCGACAACTACGTGCGCGCGGCGTCGCCCTACCTCTTCAACGTGCAGGACGCCCGCACCTTCTGGCAGCAGATCACCTGCCCGGTGCTGCTGCTGCGCGGCATGGACTCGTGGGCATCCGATCCCGAGAAGGACGGGCGCGCCAGCGCGTTCCGCGACTATCGGCTGGTCAACGTCCCGAAGGCGGGGCATTGGGTCCACCACGACCAGCTGGACGTCTTCCTGCGCGCGGTGCGCGAGTTCCTGGCGTAGGAGTCCGCCGCCGCGCCGAGTGAGATCGGAGTGACATCGATGGGGAACGTCGAACGCCGCCTGCCGCACCGCGCCGAGCACATCGGCAGCCTGCTGCGACCGCGGGCGCTGAAGGACGCGTTCCGCGCCCACGCCGAGGGACGGCTCGACGACGTCGCCTTCGGCCGCATCCAGGACGAGGCGATCCGCGAGGCCATCGCGCTGCAAGAGGACGTCGGCTTGCGCACGATCACCGACGGCGAGTTTCGCCGCACGGCGTGGTCGGCGGGGTTCGTGTGGGCGCTCGGCGGGCTCGAGCCGCGCGACTCGCTGTTCGAGTTCACGGACGATTCGGGCGACGTCGTCCGCTGGCAGACCTGCCGCGCGGCCGCCCGCGTGCGTCGCGAGCGCGGCATCACCACCGACGAGTTCCGGTTCGTGCGCGCCGCGACCCGCTTCACCCCCAAGGTGACGATGCCGGCGCCGAGCTTCCTGCACTTCTTCCGCGGCCCGGACTGCGCCGACCGCCGCGTGTACCCGGATCTCGCGGCCTTTTGGGACGACCTCGTGGTCATCTATCGCGAGGAGCTGCGCGCGCTCGGCGAGCTGGGAGCGACCTACGTGCAGATCGACGAGGTCCCGCTGGCGATGCTGTGCGATCCGGAGGTGCGCGAGCGGGTCCACGCCCGCGGGGAAGATTCCGATCGGCTGATCGGGACCTACGTCGACGTCGTCAATCGGATCCTCGAGACGCGGCCGGCGGGAATGACCGTCGGCATGCACCTCTGCCGCGGCAACCTGCGCGGCCACTGGATGGCGGCGGGCGGCTACGAGCCGATCGCCGAACGGCTGTTCGGCGGGCTCGGCGTCGATGCGTTCTTCCTCGAGTACGACTCGGCGCGCGCCGGCGGCTTCGAGCCCCTGCGCTTCGTGCCGAAGCCGAAGTCCGTCGTGCTCGGCCTGGTCAGCTCGAAGAAACGCGAGCTGGAGAGTCCCGAGGATCTGCGCCGCCGGATCGACGAGGCGGGCCGCTTCGTTCCGCTCGATAGGCTGGGGCTGTCACCGCAGTGCGGGTTCGCCAGCACCGTCGGCGGCAATCCTCTCTCGCCCGACGACCAGCGCGCGAAGCTCGCCCTGGTGGTCGAGACGGCGCGGCGGGTGTGGGGCTCGACCTGACCGAGCCATGATCCGGAGCCGCTTCAGTTCAGTCGATTCGAATCACGACCTTGCCGAAGTGCGCGCCGGAGCGCAGGTACTCGTACGCGGCGGGCGCATCGGCGAAGGCGAACGCCCGATCGATCACCGGTGAGAGCTTCGTTCGCGCGATCGCGCGATTCATCGACTCGAACATCTCTCGGCTGCCGACGTAGATGCCGTCCACGTGGAGGCTGCCGAGCAGGATCGGCACGACCTCCACTCCCCCGGCGAAGCCGGTGAGGATGCCGATGAGCGACAGGCGTCCCCCCACCCGCAGAGACGCGAGCGACTTCTGAAAGGTGCCCGGACCGCCGACCTCGATCACGCGATCGACCCCGGCGCCGCCGGTGGCCTCGCGGACGGCGATCTCCCAGTCCGGAGTCTTCTTGTAGTTGATGGTCGTCGCCGCGCCGAGCCCTCGAGCTCGCTCGAGCTTCTCGTCGCTCGACGAGGTGACGATCGCCTGCGCGCCGGCCATGGCGGCGAGCTGTAGCGCGAAGATCGACACCCCTCCCGTTCCGAGCACGAGCACGGTCTCGCCGGGACGCAGGGGAGCGACCTCGAACAAGGCGTGCCACGCCGTCACCGCTGCGCAGGGCAAGGTGGCGGCATCGCCGAACGATAGATGGTCGGGGACCCGCACGAGCGCGTCGGCGTGCGAGACGACGTATTCGGCGAGCATGCCCTGCGTCGCTCCGCCGCGGGCGGTCGCCATGTCGCGCTCAGTCAGCCGCCCGGACACCCAGCTCTCGAAGAAGGTTCCCGCGACGCGGTCGCCGACCTTCACGCGGTCGACTCCGGGGCCGACCGCGGCGACCTCGCCGGCGCCGTCCGAGGTCGGCACCAGGGGCAGCGGCGGGCTGCCGGGATACATCCCCGACACGACGAGCAGATCACGATAGTTGAGCGAGACCGCGTGGACGCGTACCAGAGCTTCCCCCGGCCCCGGCGTCGGCATCGGTGCGTCGGCGACCTGCAAGCTCTCGACGCCGTTCATACCTCGCAACTCGTATCTCTTCATCGTTCCCCTCCTCGACGGGATCGCGCTCTGGTTGCCCGGCGCCCGGATCGCCTCTGCCTCCCCTCGCCCGAAACCACCCGCTGGGCCCACCGGGCGATGCTCAACAGCGCGGCGTCGCCGCCGCGCCCCCCCACCAGCTGCACGCCGACCGGCAGGCCCGAGGGGCCGCGGAGCCCCGGCACGTTCACGCACGGCATGTGCAGCAGCGTCCAGAGATGGTTGAAGACCGGGCTGCCGGTCGAGGCGAGGCCGAGCGGCGCTTCGCCCGGGGCGCTCGGGGCGAGGATCGCGTCGCAGCGGGAAAACACCGCGTCTTCGACCATCTCCCGGCATTCGACCACCAGCCGGCGCGCGGCGTCGTAGGGGGCGGGATCGCTCGGATCGTCCCGCGCCAGCAGCTCGCGCAAGCCCGCGCTGACCCGTTGCGGGGCGCTGCGCAATTCGTGCGCGAGGCCCTGGCGCGCCTCGCGGATGAGGATCGTCATCCCGGCCTCGGCGAGCCCCGCGCAGGGCGCGGGCAGCGCGAGGTCCGACAGCACGGCTCCCGCCGCCCGCAGGTGATCGGCGGCCGTCGCCAGCGCATCGGCCGCCGCGGCTTC
>JACPRU010000059.1 GCA_016189835.1 Deltaproteobacteria bacterium
ACCCGCTTCGGCTCCCCCCGCGCCACCGACGCCCGTGCCGGCGGCCAAGAGGGGCGCCACGGGCACGCACACCATCACCGCCGAATCGGCCGCAGCAGCGGCCGCGCCGCCCCCCGCCCCGGCACCGAAAGTCGAGACCGCGACCGCCACCCCGGCGACGGCGCCGCTGGCCCCGGCGCCCGCACCAGCACCCGCCGCACCGCCGCCACCGAGCCGCCCCGCCCCCGCCGCCTCGACGACCGCCCGCAGGGGGCCGAGCTACGTCGAGCTCGCGGTGATCGCGATCGTCAGCTTCCTCGCGGTGTTCACGATCGGCGTCCTGCTGATTCGTTTCGTGCTGTAGCGGAGCCCTTTTTCTCCGCTCAGAGTGCGTGAGCGATTTCGGCCGCCGAGAGCGGCTCGAAGCGGGTGCGCCCGACGGCCTCGAGGCAGACGAACGTGATCTTGCCCCCCGCCGCCTTCTTGTCCGCCTCGATGGCGAGCGCGAGCTGATCCGCCGATAGATCGCCGGGGACGCGCGTGGGCAGGCCGAGCGCGTCGAGCAATCGCTCGATGCGCCCGACGCTCTCCGCGTCGAGCCAGCCGAGACTCCGCGACAAGCGCGCGGCGCAGACCATGCCGATGGCGACGGCTTCGCCGTGCAGCAGGCGGCGATACTCGGTGAGCGTCTCGATGGCGTGGCCGAGCGTGTGGCCGAAGTTGAGGATCGCCCGGTACCCTCCCTCGGTCTCGTCCTCCTCGACGACCATCGCCTTCAAGCGACAGCTGGTGGCGATGACGTCGCCGAGCAGCCCCGTCTCCTGACGGAGCAGCGCCGGCACGCTCGCCTCCAGGCGCGCGAACAGCTCGGCGTCGAGGATCGCCCCGTACTTCACGACCTCGGCCAGGCCCGACAGGTACTCGCGCTGCGGCAGCGTCTTCAGCGTGTCGACGTCGATCGCCACCAGACGCGGCTGATGAAAGGCGCCGATCAGGTTCTTGCCCGCGGCGTGATTGATTCCGGTCTTGCCGCCCACCGAGGCGTCCACCTGAGCGAGCAGCGTCGTCGGCACCTGCACGAACGGAACGCCGCGCAGGATCGTCGCCGCCGCGAACCCGGCGAGATCCCCGACCACGCCTCCGCCGACCGCCACCACGGGCGAGGAGCGGTCGATGCGCGCCTCGATCAACCGATCGTAGGTGAGCGCCAGCCACGCGAGGTTCTTGTGCTGCTCGCCCCCCGGGATCTGGATCTCGGCCACGGCAAACCCCGCCTCGCGCAGCGAAGCGGCGACCCGCGGGACGTAGAGCGGCGCCACGCGCGAATCGCTGACGATCGCCGCCCGGATCGCCTTGCCGCCGAGAACCTCGCGCACGCGGCCGCCGATCCGGTCGAGCCATCCGTCGCCGATCAGGATCGGATAGGAGCGCGCGCCGAGCGTGACGCGGATTTCCCTCATCGACGGCTCCCGGTGGGCGTCCACCCACCTGAGGATCTCCTCGACCACGTCGGCGACGCTTCGACCCGAGGTGTCGACCGCGTAATCGGCGTCCGCGTAGGCCGCCGCGCGTTCGCCGAGCAGGCGGCGGATCTTCTCGGTGCAATCGGCGGCGGCGGCGAGCAGCGGCCGATCCGCGGCGTCGCCGACTCGCGAGAGGATGGTGGGCGGATCCGCCCTCAAGCAGACGATCTTCCCCGACGCGTGCATGATCTCGCGGTTGCGCGCATCCATCACCACGCCGCCGCCGGTGGCGACGACCGCGCGCTCGAGCCCCGCCGAGCGCTCGAGCGCGCGACGCTCGCGTTCCCGGAACTCCCCCTCGCCGAAGCGGGCGAAGATGTCCGCGACGCTCGCGCCGCCGGCGCGCTCGATCTCTTGATCGAGATCGACGAAGCGGCGCCCCAGACGGCTCGCGAGCGACCGGCCGACGGCGGTCTTGCCGGTGCCCATGAAGCCGGTGAGGAAGAGGTTGTCCATCGGCGCACGGGAGACGCGGAAGCGCGATCAGGACTCGCGGATCTGCTGCAGGTACCCCTGGTGATTGCGGCGGATCTCGACCAGGGAGTCGCCGCCGAACTTCTCGAGAAACGCCTGCGCCAGCTCGAAGGCGACGACGCTCTCGGCGATCACCGCGGCGGCGGGAATGGCGCACACGTCGGAGCGCTCGATGGCCCCCGTGGCCTCGTCCTTCGAGCGCAGGTCGACCGAATGCAGCGGGCTCATCAGGGTGGACAGCGGCTTGAACGCCACGCGGACGGCGAGCGGGGCGCCGCTCGTCATGCCGCCCTCCGTGCCGCCGGCGTTGTTGGTGCGCCGCACGAAGGCCCGGGCGCGCTCGTCGAAGAAGATCTCGTCGTGCACCTGCGAGCCCGCCAGACGGGCCATGCAAAACCCGAGCCCGATCTCGACGCCCTTGGCGGACTGCAGCGACAGCAGCGCGCCGGCGAGGCGGCCGTCGATCTTGCGGTCGTAGTGCACGTGGCTGCCGAGGCCGGGAGGCAGCCCGGTCGCCACGACCTCGACCACCCCGCCCAGAGTGTCGCCGCGCTTCTTGCTCTGGTCGATGGCGGCGACGATCCGCTCCTCGGCCACGGGATCCGCCATGCGGACGGTCGACGACTCGGCGCGCTCGAACACCTCTTCGGCCGAAAGGCGCGAGTGATCGGCCGCGATGCCGCCGATCTCGCAGACCCAGCCCATCACGCGAATGCCGAACGGCGAGAGCAGTTGCTTGGCGAGCGCGCCGACGGCGACGCGCGCGGTGGTCTCGCGGGCGCTCGCCCGCTCGAGCACGTTGCGCACGTCGTCGTGATGGTACTTCAACGCCCCGGTGAGATCCGCGTGGCCCGGGCGCGGGCGCGTCACCGCCAGGCTCGGGTCGCGATCCGCGGGGTCCGGCGACATCTTCTTCTGCCAGTTCTTCCAATCGCGGTTGTCGATCACCAGCGTGATCGGCGAGCCCAGGGTCTCGCCCCAGCGAATCCCCGACTTGACCGCTGCTTCGTCCTTCTCGATCGCCATCCGGCCGCCGCGGCCATGGCCCTGCTGCCGGCGCCACAGGTCGTGATCGATCGCCGCGACGTCGACCGGAAAGCCGGCCGGAACGCCCTCGACGATCGCGGTCAGGCACGGCCCGTGAGATTCACCGGCGGTGAAGAAGCGCAGCATGGTGAACCTCAGCGTGTAACCGAATCGACCGGGCAAGACAAATCAGCGCCGGGCCTCGCGAAGCGCCGAAGCGTCTTCGGAGACGCGCATCGGGGTGCCGCGCTTCTCCTCGACGGCCTGGTCGAGGAGTCGCCAGTCGACCCGCTTCGACCAGCCCTTGGCGGCGAGCAAGCGCATCGCTTCCTGCAGGTGGTTGAAGCGGGTGTCGTAGATGTCGGGGTGCACCTCGACGTAGATCGCGCCCCCGCGCGCGCCGACCTTCACCGGTTGATAGAGGAACTGTCCCGGCGTTTCCACCGCCACCATGGCGAACAGCCGCTCGATGTCCTCCGGGTAGAGCCGCACGCAGCCGTGCGTGACCTCCATGCCGATGCCCCATGGGATGTTGGTACCGTGAATGCCGTAGAGCGGCAGGTTGAGACGCAGGCGATAGCGGCCGAGCGGATTCTCGGGATCGCCGCCGGCGATCATGGAGCGCGCGTCACCGCGCTCGCGAATGTGCTCGGCGCGGATGCTCTCCGGGATCAGCCAAGCCGGATCGACGGTCTTCTCCACGACCTTGAAGCGCCCGATCGGCGATTGCCAATCGTCGCGGCCGAGCCCGACCGGATAGGTGATGACGGAGCCCGGGCTCGGGAAGTAATAGATCCGCAGCTCGGGAACGTTGATCACCAGCCCCCGGTGGTCGCTCTCGGGCAGAATCCACCAGGTCGGCAGTTCGAGGGTTTCGCCGGCCGGCGGGTCGACCAGATCGAAGTCCGGAAACGCTTCGGCTACCTGGTTGATGCCGAGCCCGTGATGGCGGGCTACTTCGTAGAGCGTCTTCCCGTCCGGCAGCGTGTAGCGGGTCGGCTCGCCGATCACCGTGGAGAGCCTCGGCTCCTCGAGCGAGAAGGGGTACGCGACCACCGGCCGCGGCGGGAAATCGGACTCGCTCCACGCGAAGCCCGGCATCGCCGTCGGCACACCCGGGGGACGCCGCGGCGGCGCCTCCTCGTCGCGAACCGGCGGCGGGCTGGGATCGAAGATCTCGACCCAGGGATCGCGCGAGACCTCTTCCTCGGGGACGCACCGGCGGTGTCGCAGGAGGTAGCCGCGCTCGCAGCTCCACATCCCGTAGGCGACCTCCACCGCATGCGGCGGAAGCTCCGGCGTGTCCGCCGTGGCGTCGACCCGGGGCCGCTTCGCCGCCGGCGCGCAGGCGCACACGCCGGCGGCGATCAGCGCGGCGAACCAGGCTCCTCGCCTCATCGAAGTCGCTTTCGACATGACCCTCCGCCGGCGGCTGGAAGATCGCCGGGCTCCGTTGCAAGAATACGCGCATGGCCGGCGGTGACGCAAAACTCGGGCGGGCCGTCCGCGCGCGGCGGGCGCTGCGCCTCTCGCTGTGCGCCGCGCCGATCGCCGCGGTGCTGGCCGCGGAGGCGGCTCGCTGGCCGATCACCGTACGAGCCGATCCGCCGCGGCTCGAGTGGTCGATGTTTCGGCGCGTCGACGCCATGCCGGATCCTTCGGAGGACGCGCACATCGCCGCCGAGATCTCCTTCCCCCAGCCCTTGCGCGTCGAGCGGGTGGATGGCCGATACCGCTTGCCGCCGTTCACCATCACCGTCGCCCTCGAGCCGGGACGAACCATGGTGCGGCGCTCGCTCGGGCGCGCGGACGACCTGCTGCGCCACGAGCAGGGTCATTTCGACATCGTGCTGCTCGCCGCCCGGGCGCTGGCCCGGGAGCTCGAATCGACCAGCGCCTCCTCGGGGAGCGAGCTCACCAGCCTGGTGGAGAGCCGCGTCGCCAAGCACACCGAGCGCGCCGAGCGGCTGAGCGAGGAGTACGATCGGCAGACCGATCGCAGCCGCGACCCGGCGGCGCAGCGGTGGTGGAACGAGCGCATCGCCGCGGCGCTCCGCGACTCGACGATCACGCGGATCGCCGGCCTGGCGCTCTGAGCCGATTCGCGAAGCGAAGAGGGGCGGGCGCCACGCGCCCGCCCCTCTCGATGGTTCCCGTCGGCTGTCGCGACGCTCAGCCTATTTCTTCCACTGCTGCGTCGGTCCGGGCTCGACCGGCTCGGCGCGGTGCTCCCAGAGCTGCTTCGCGGGCGGCAGCCCGATGGTGGAGCCGGTGCCTTGCACCACGCGCGGGGTGAGGAACACCAGCAGCTCCTCGCGGACGTTGTCGCGGAACATCCGCTTGAACAGCCAGCCGAGGCCGGGGATGCTGCGGAACCAGGGAATGCCGGTCTCGTTGTCGGTGCTGTTGTCGCGGAACACGCCGCCGAGGACCAGCGTCTCGCCGGCCTTGATCAGCACCGTGGTGCTCGCCTCGCGATCGATGGATCCGGGGATGTTGTCCGGCGGTTGGGGAGGCAGCGGCGTGCTCGAGACCACCTTGAGCTGCAACAGCACGAAGCCGTCGTTCGAGACCTGCGGGACCACCTGGAGAACGATGCCGGTGGTGAACTCCTGGAAGGCCACCGCCTGTGCACCGCCGCCCGCCCCGATGATCGTCCCGGCGCTCGGCAGCCGCACCCGGTTGATGACCACGCTGGCGATACACGCGTTCTGGTTGTTCGCCGTGGTGACCTTCGGACGCGAGATGACCTTGGCTTGCCCCTCACGCTCCAGAGCGGTGATGCGCGCGTCCAGGGCTTTGGATCCGTCGATCGAGCCGAGCGCCAGATCGAAGCTCGACCCGGCTCCCGTGGACACGCTCGCCGGGAAGTCGGCGATGAACGGAATCACCGCGCCCGGGATCCCGGTCCCGCCGGGCACGCCGGCGGCGATCGCGGGGCCGGCATTGAACACTCCGCTCACCGGCGCGCCGGGTCCGGTTCCCGGGACGAGCCCGAAGTTCGGGGGGTCTACGCTGCCGCCCCCGGTGCCGCCGCCGATGCCGATGGACGCGGGGAACTCCTTGCCTGTGGACGTGCCGAATTGCGGACCGACCGCGTACTGGTAGCCCCACTGGATGCCGAGGTCCCGCGTGAACGTGTCGGTCGCCTCGACGATGTTCGACTCGATCAGCACCTGCGGGGTGGGCACGTCGAGCTTGGCGACCAGATCGCGCGCCGCATCGATGCCGCCCTGGATGTCGCGCACGACGATGGTATTGCTGCGCGCGTCGACGCGCACCTTGCCGCGCTCGGAGAGCACGTCCTTGATCTGGTCGACGATCTTGTCACCCTGATCGGTCTGGCCCTGCGTGGCCTGGTTGCGGCAAACCTCCTGGGAGCCGAACGTGCCGCCGCCCTGCAGCTGCGGCAGGACCTCCTTGCCGGTCACTTTCAGGTAGTTGACGTGGATGTACGCGGTCTTCAGCGGCTCGAGCTCCCTGGCGGCTTGCTCGGCGGCGAGCTGCGCCTCGCGCTCCTCCTTCAAGCGGGTGACGGTCGATACTCGACGGACGTTGCCGACCTTGACGCTGTCGAGCCGATTGGCCTGCAGCACGATGTCGAGCGCCTGATCCCACGGGACGTCGACCAGCCGCACGGTGATGCGCCCCTTCACGTCGTCGGTGGCGATGATGTTCTCGCCGCCCACCTCGGAGAGGATGCGCAGCACGTTCAGGATGTCCGCATCCTTGAAATCGAGCGAGATCTTCTGGCCGGTATACACCCTGGCCACGGGCCGACCCGTCTCCGTCGCGCGTTCCGGCGTCGGCGGCTCCACGCTGGCCATCTCCATGGCCGGCCCGCCGGCCATCGCCGCGGCTTCCGCACCGCCCTCGGCCTCGGCGTACAGCACCTGCGACTTGGCGGGTCCTCCGGCTCCGGAGCGCTCGCCGAGGAACGCCACCACCATCGTCTTCAGGTCGTTCACGGTGTACGGCGTTCGCCCCTTGACGTCGACGGTGACGCGCAGCCGGCCGTCCTGACGGGCGACGCGCACGCGCGAGACGCGCGGGTCGTCGACCGCGGCGCGCTCGAGCGGCTGGGCGTCCGCCGGCACCGGCCCGTGCAGGTCGATCACCAGCCGGTCGGGCTTGGTGAGCGTGAAGTTCTCGACCTTGTCGGGCATGCGCGAGAGCTTGATGAAGATGCCCGTCTGGCCCTGATCCTCCACCAGCTTGATGCCCTTGAGGCGCAGGTTCTGCTCTTGCGCCTCCACCGCCGCGGGCGCCGGGGCCGCCTCGGTGGCCTCGACTCTCCCCTCCGTCGGGGGAGCCGCGCCGGACTCGGGGGTCGGAGGCTTCGGGCGCTGCCCGCAGCCTGCAGTGATGAACACTAGACCGAGCGCCAACCCGTAACCGCCCCAAGATCTCCGTCCGCTCATGGCCTCTTCTCCCCTTCTGGCTTCAGCCTGAGTACGATCTCGGTTTTCTTCTTTTCGCCGTAAAAATCAACAAATTCCTCTTCCACGACAACCCGGTCGGGATCGATCGTCTTGACCACCCCGCCCTGGTTCCCGATCTTCGTGCCGAGTGCGACGGTGTAGCCGAGGCCGCTGTCGTCCTCGACCATCGCCTTGGGGTTCTGCGTGTCGTAGATGACCGCGACCAGCTTCAACGCTCCCACGTCGTACTGCTCGAGGGGCGTCTTCGGCGTCTCGACCGGCTTGGGACGAAGCGCCAGATTGAAGGGGCGGAAGGGATCGCGCAGGGCCGCGCCCGCCTCGGGCGACGGCGACGGCTCCGCTCCCACCGTGGGACGCGCGGTCGGCGCGGACTCGGCGGGATCGGCCGCCGCCGACACCGCCGGCAGGGCGGCCGCCAGACCGAGGCAGCTCGCCACCAGGATGGCGCGGCGCCGGAAGCCGGTCATCGTTGTTCCCTCTTGGCGCGCTCGGCGGCGATGCGCGCGCGCTCCTCCTCGGAGAGGAAGCGGAAGGTGACGATCGTGCAGCTGGTGCTCAGCACCACGCGCCCCTCCGTGACCACCGGAGACTTCATGCTGATGTCCTTGGCGTTGACGATCCGGTTCAGCTTGCCGACCCGATCGAAGAACTCGGTGAGCTGCGCGTACGTCCCCTTCATCAGCATTTCGACCGGCACTTCCGCGTAGAAGTCCTGCAGTGCCTCGGGACGCTGGCGGAACAGCAGAATCTCGAGGCCCGATTCGCGGCCGAGGGAGGAGACCGTGGACAGCAGATCCGGGATCTCCTTCTGATCCGGCAGCTGGGCCAACGCCTCGTTGAGCTTGGCGTCGAGCTCCCTCACTTGCTTGCGCAGCGCCTCGAGCTGGGCGACCTGGCGAGCCTTCGTCGCCTGCTGGGTTTGCAGCTCCTCGAGACGGGACAGCCGCTCGCTCAGCGCCGTCGCGGTCGGCGAGTAGGAGAAGTTCCAGTAGAACAGCGACAGCAGCAGCGCCACCCCGACGTAGGAGGCGAGGCGCATCTGCGGCGTGAGCGCGAAGAAGCGTTCGAGAAGGTCGTTCATGCCTGCGGCTTGCCCCCCGCACGGTCGGCTTGCTTCACCTCCGCGGCGCCGTAGTTGATCTGCGCCTTGACGATGAACTTCCGCAGCTTGTTCTCACCCACCTGATCCTGCGTGGTCTCCACCAGGTCGACGTTGGTGAAATACGGGGACGCCGACAGGTTGCGCAAGAACTCGGCGACGATCTGATTGTCGATCGCCTGCCCCGTGATGGTCGCGGCACTGGCCGACTCGCTGACGTCGGTCAACCAGACGCGATCCGGCGTCGCTTGCGCGAGGTCGTTCATCACTCCGACCGGGCCGACCCGCTTGTGGCCGAGATCGGCGATCACCTTGAATTTCGCATCGAGCGCCTTCTGCTTGGCCTCGAGGTCGCGGACGTCCTTGACCTGGACGTCGAGCTCCTTCACCCTCTCCTGCACCCGCACGATCTGCGCTTCGGCCGCCGCCAGGTCGTGCCCCTGCTTGACGCGCTCGAACACGAACAGCGCGACCAGGAGGACGAGCAGCAGCCCGGCGCGGATCAGCTCCTGGCGCTGCCGCTCGGCCTGCGCGGCCTGCTTCACGGGGAGAAGATTGATGCGGATCATTTGTCACCCGGACGGCGGACCCCGAGTCCGACCGCGATGGCATAAGAGGGAGCGTCCTTCTCGAGCGCCGCGCGGTCGACGCCGCCGGCGACGGTCACGTTGGTGAGCGGATTGACGATGTGCACCGGCACCTCGAGGCGCTCGGAGAGCAGACTCACCAGCCCGGGCACCCGTGCCGTGCCGCCGGAGACGAAGATCGTGCTGATCTGCTCGTCGGTGGCTGCCGTCCAGAAGAAGCTGAGCGCGCGGTGGATCTCCTCGGCGAGGAACTCCTTCACCGGCTGGAGCACCGGCTCGACCTGGTCGAGGGGATGAGCGGGGTGGGTGCCGAGCTTGATGACCTCGGCCTCCGCGGCGCTGACCCCGAGATTGCGCACCAGCGCGTCGTTGAACTCCTTGCCGCCGACCGGCACGTCGCCGGTGAACGTCGAGCGCCCGCCGCGCAGGATGTTCATGCACGAATAGCGCGCGCCGATGTTCACCAGGGCCACCACCTGGCTCTCGCTCGGCGGATAGCTGAGCTCGTACATGTTCTCGAGCGCGAAGTAGTCGACGTCGACCACCACCGGCTCGAGGCCGGCGAGCTGCAAGGTGTTCGTGTAGCTGTTGATGATGTCGCGCTTGACCGCGACCAGCAGCACCTCGAACTGGCGCTCCTTCTCCAGCACGTCGGTGACCATGTAGTCGAGGTTGACGTTCTCGAGGCTCTCCGGGATGAAGTTGCCGGCTTCGAACAGCACCGAGTTCTCGAGCTCGTTCGGAGACTGGGACGGCAGCTGGAGCTTCTTGATGATGACCGCCGGGCCGGGCACGGCGGTGATCGCCTCGCGCGCCGACGCTCCCACTTTCTTCAGCAATCCCCGAATGATGCCGGCGACGCTGTCGGGCTCGACGATCATGTTGTTCTGCACGGCGGTGGGCGGCAGCGTCGCCGACCCGAAGGCACGAATCACCAGGTTGCTGCCCGAACCACCCTCGACCTCGATCAACTTCAGCGAGCTCGAGCCGATGTCGAGGCTGACATAGCGGCCGTCGCGTCGGAACAGACTCCCCAGGCTCGCATTGAGAATCTTCGAAAGCGAAGCTGCCAAGAGGTTGCGCTCCCCACCAATCCGCCCCGACGCAAGTCCGCGCGCAGGGGAGAAGTGAACTCCGGAGTCCGCGTGACTCCTTGGGCGGTGCTTAGCACACGAAAGAAACCTGCCGCAAACGGAACACCCACGGACGCACCCCGGGCGCGCAAAACTCCGCCGTTCGAGACCGAGACCGCGCGAATTGACTTCGGGTCCGGGTCTCGCCTAGACGCTGCGGGGATGTCCCGAAACGCCCGCGGCGACACCGCGCCGCGGAGCCGGTGCCGCCGGCTCGCCGCGGTCGCGTCGCTCTGCTCTTGGCGCGCCGCCCGGGGCGTCCTTCTCACCGGCCCCGAGGGCGGCGCTCCGCCCGCGACCGGCCGCGCGCGGCACGGCGCGCGGAGGCGGTAGTCGATTGCCGCACCGCGACTCGATGCTCGCCGGGCTCGATCCCTCCCCGCCGTCGCCCTGGCGGCGGGCGTTGCGCGACTTCTCCTCGCACCGCGGGCCGGCGCGCGCCGCCGCGCTTTCCTACACCTCGCTGCTCGCGCTCGTGCCGCTGATGGCGTTGATCCTGTCGGTCTCCAAAGCGATGCTCCGCCATCAGGACCCCGAGGCGCTGTTCCACGCGGTCGACCGCCTTCTGGAATACGCCGTACCGCAGCTTCGCTACCTGTCCGCCGACGAAGCCGCCTCGGCGCGGCTGGAAGCCGTTGCGCGAATTCAGCAGGCGATCGACCGGATCGACGCCGGCGCGCTCGGCGCCTTCGGAGCGCTCCTGCTGGCGGGCGTCGGCATCTCGCTGCTTTCGGCCATCGAGCGCGCGCTGAACGACGTGTGGGGGGTGGCCAAGGGACGCAGGCTCGCCCGCCGCGTCGCCTACTACTGGGCGGGCGTCACGCTCGGCCCGCTGTTGTTGTTCCTGGCGATCGGCATCACCGGCTCGAACGCGGTCGCGGCGGCGCTCGGTCATCTCCCCGGCGGCCTCGCCGCCCGGCTGTTGTGGCGCGCTCTGCCGTTCGTGATCCTCTCGGCCGGCCTGACGCTCCTCTACTGGACGCTGCCCAATACCCGGGTCCCCGCGCGCGCCGCGCTGTGGGGAGGCGCCACCGCGGGAACGCTGCTGCAGCTGAACAACCTGGGGAGCGCGCTCTACTTTTCCCAAGTGTTGCACTACAGCAAGGTGTACGGAGGACTCGGCGCCGTGCCGGTGATGATGGTCGGCCTGTATTGCTCGTGGCTCATCGTGCTCTACGGAGCCGAGGTCGCCCATGCGGCGGCCCGGCCGAGCGCCGGCGGCGTGCCGTTCCCGGAGGGAGACGCCGGCCGGTCCCGGGTGGTGCTCGAAGTGGCGCGGGTCGCGGCGGAGGGCTTCCTCGCCGGCCGAGGCGGCCCGTCGTGCGCCGACCTCGCCGGGCGCCTGCGCTTCCCGCCGGAGTGGGTGGCGACCGCGCTGGCGCTGCTCTGCGACCAGGGGCTGTTCGTCGCCGCCGCGCGCCGCGGAGACGAGGGCGAGCCGCCGCGATACGTCCCGGCGCGCCCGCCGAACCAGATCGCCGTCCTCGACCTGCTGTCCGCCGCGCGCCGGCCCGCCGCGGAGGCTCATCGCCTGCCGACGGCGGCGCCGTCCGTCGAGCGACTCCTCGAGGGCCTCGCCGCCGCCGAGCGCGATCGGCTCGGCGCCATCACCCTCGAGGCGCTCGCCTCGCCGACGAGGGCCGAGTCGTGAGAGCGCTTTCCGGCCTGCCGATGCGGCGCAACCTCTTTCCGCGAACGGCCGGCATCGGGCTGTCGCAGATCAAGGAGATGGAGCTGCGGGCGGCGCAGATTCCCGGCGTGGTGTCGCTCGCCCAGGGAATCCCCAGCTTCGACACGCCCGAGCCGATCGGCCGCTACGTGCAGGAGAAGATCGCCAGCGGCGCTTGCAGCCGCTATTCGCTCACCCCGGGCCTGCCGAAGCTTCGCGAGGCGATCGCCGAGGCGCTGCTCCGCGAGGGCATGCGCTACGACCCCGAGACCGAGATCATCGTCACCTGCGGCTCGATCGAGGCGATCTCGGCGACGCTGCTCGCCGCCATCGAGCCCGGCGACGAGGTGATCGTGCCCTCGCCGAGCTATCCCTCGTACGTCGAGGCGATCCGCATGGCCGGCGGCGTGCCTCGCTTCGTGCCGTTGCGCGAGGAGCAGAACTACGCGCGCGACCCCGAGGCGCTGGCGCAGGCGATCGGGCGGCGCACCGCGGCGATCCTCCTCGCCAATCCCAACAATCCGACCGGCACGGTGTATTCGCCGACGCAGATCGCGCGTCTCGCGGACCTCGCCGAGCGCCACGACCTGTTGCTGGTGAGCGACGAGGTCTACAAGGACTTCCTCTACAACGACGCGGAGCTCTTCACGCCGGCGCGCCTGGAGAGCGCGCGGGCGCGTACCGTGCGGGTCTTCTCCTTCTCCAAGGCGTACGGCATGACCGGTTGGCGCGTCGGCTTTCTGCACTCGGACAGAAGCAACGTGGCGGAGATCCTCAAGGTGCACGACGCGCTGGTCACCTGCGCGCCCGTGGTGTCGCAGTACGCGGCGCTGGCCGCGCTCGAGCTGGGAGCCGAGCCGGTCGAGATCTTCCGCCGGGAGTTTCTCGAGCGGCGGAACGTGACGCTCGGGGCGCTGGATCGGCTGTCGGACATCTTCGACTACCAGAAGCCCAACGCCTCGTACTTCGTGTTTCCGCGCGTCAAGGACACGGTGCCGCTGGCGCGCGACTCGCGCCGTCTGGCGCGCGACATCCTCGAACGGGCGCGCGTCGCGCTCGTACCCGGGGTCGCCTTCGGTCCGAGCGGCGAAGCGCACCTGCGGATCTCGTACAGCCGCCGCCGCGACGAGATCGAGGAAGCCTTCGCGCGCCTGACCGACTACTTCCAGGGCCGCACGCCGACCGCGCGGGCGGCGCCATCGGGCGATGCCGAGCGCTTGCCGCTCGCGGCGGCGCCGCAGCGCGCCGTGTCGCCGCCGCCCTGGAAGCGCTCGACGATCTTTCCGCGTGCCCGCCGCGCCGCGGTCGCCTACCTCGACTGGCTCGCCCGGCGCTACCTGGAGCGGGTCCGGCCGCGCTGCGTGGCCATCGCCGGCTTGCAGGGCAAGACCGTGACGAAGCGCTGGCTGCGCGAGATGCTCGCCCCGGCGCTGCGGGTCCGCGCGAATCTCCGCTCGTACAACACCGATCTCGGCCTGCCGCTGGCCATCCTCGACACCGCGATCGACTCCTCCACGCTGCGCGGCATCCTGGCGGCGATCGCCGGCGCCACGGCGCGCGGGCTGCTCGCGTTCGAGCCGGTCGACGTGCTGATCCTGGAGATGGGCCTGCGGCGGCCGGGAGACGCGCGGGCGCTGCTCGAGGCCGTGACCCCGGACCTGCTGGTGCTGCTGCCGCTCACGCCGAGCTTCTCGAACGACCTCTCCTTCCTCGACGCGGTCGAGCGCGAGGTGGCCGATCTCGCCCGGCGGGTCTCGAGCCGCGGCGGGCGGGTGGTGGCCTGCGCCGACGACCCGCGGCTCGCTTCCGCCGTCGCCGGGCTGGCAGGGGTGCGCGCCTTCGGGCGCGACCAGGCGAAGCGAGGGCCGGAGGCGCTGACCCTCGAGGTCGAGGGGACGAGCTTCGAGGTCGCGCTCGACGTGGTGGGCGAGAGCTCGGTCTACGCTCTGCTCGCGGGCATCGAGGTGGCCAAGCTGCTCGGCGTCGGCGAGGCGAGCCTGCGCAGCTTTCTCGCCGGCGAGAAAAAGGGGTCGGGAGTCTTTTCCCGAGGCTAGGCTAGGAGAAAAGACTCCCGACCCCTTTTTCTCGCTCAGCGGCCGAGGAAGCGCGGCTTGCGCCTCTCGCGCATCGCCGCCACGCCCTCCGCGACGTCCTCGCTCTGGGCGATGAGCGCGACCTCCGCATCGTAATCCTCGTGCTCGATCGTGCGGCGGAACGCGTTGGCGCGGAAGATCGCCCGCTTGAAGGCGCGGACCGCGAGCGGAGCGTTGGCGGCGATGGTCTCGGCCAGACCGTAGGTCGCCTCCTCGAGCTCGGCGAGCGGCACGAGGCGGTTCACCAGGTGCAAGGCGAGCACGCGCTCCGCCGCGAAGAAATCACCGGTGAACAGCAGCTCCTTGGTCTGCGCGGTGCCCATCGCATCGAGCAGCTTCTGGATCAAGGGAAGCGGGATCACCAGGCCGAGCCGGGCGAGCGGCATGGCGAACCGCACGTCGGCGGCGGCGACGCGCAGATCGCAATGCAGCGCCAGCTCGCAGCCGCCGGCGATCGCCTCCCCCTGCACCATGGCGATCGTCGGCTGCGGCACGCGCTCCAGGGCGTGGAACACGTCCCCGATCTCGGTCAGGCCGACCGTGCCCTGGGCGGCCTTGGCGGCTGCCAGCTCGGCGAGGTCGAGGCCGGCGCAGAATGCCCGGCCGGCGCCGCGCACCACCACCACGCGAGTCTCGGCGTCCTGCTGCAGTCCCGCGAACGTCTCGAGCAGGCGGGCCAGCATCGTCGACGACATGGCGTTGCGCTTCTCCGGCCGGTTCATGGTGACGGTGAGGATCGCGTCGCGGCGTGACAATTCGACTTCCGAGCTCATCGGCATGTCTCCCTCGCGGATTTCAGCGTCAGGCCGCCTGCGGTGAATTCATTCCCGGCCGAGGAACTTCGCGTAGCCGTCGAGCAGCGGCAGCACCGCGTCAGCGCCTTTCGCGGGGACCGCGAACAGCACGCGCTCGACGCCCGCGGCGCGGTATTCGTCGAGCACCGCCGCATCGGCTCGACCTCCGAAGATCGTCACCGGGATCGATCGCGGGTCCCGCCCCGCGTGCTCGGCGCGGGCGTGCAGGTCGCGGATGCCCTCGGCGATCGGTTCGCCGCGGGCGGGCAGCGGCATCCAGCCGTTTCCGTAGGCCACCGCGCGGCGCCGCGCGTGAGGGCCGTTGCCGCCGACCAGCACCGGCGGATGCGGCTTCTGCTGCGGCTTGGGGTACGACCAGATGCGATCGAAGCGCACTCGCTCGCCGTGGTACTCGGCCTCGTCGTTTTGCCAGATCGCCTTCATCGCCGCGATCCGCTCGCGCATGAGCTTCCAGCGCGACTGGAAATCCGTGCCGTGGTTCTCCATCTCCTCGGCGTTCCACCCCCCTCCGACGCCGAACAGCACGCGGCCGCCGGAGAGGAAGTCGAGCGTCGCCACCTCCTTCGCGGTGGTGATCGGATCACGCTCGACGACCAGGCAGATGCCGGTGCCGAGCCGGATCGTCCGGGTCACCGCGGACGCCATCGCCAGCGCGATGAACAGGTCGTGCGTGTGCCAGTAATCCTGGGGCAGCTCCTTGCCGCCGGGCCAGGGCGAGCGGCGCGAACAGGGGATGTGGGTGTGCTCGGGGAAGAACAACGACTCGAAGCCGCGCTGCTCCGTGGCGCGGGCCAGGTCGTCGGGCCGCATCGCGTAGTCCGTGGAGAACATGAAGAGACCGATCTTCATCGCTGCCCTTTCTTTGCATGCCTCACCGCTGCCTCGCGGAGAGGGCCTGGAGGGGGAACCGACGTTGTCATCGCGTGAGCTTGCGGTAGCGGATGCGGTGCGGCTGGTCGGCGGCGGCGCCGAGCCGCTTACGGCGGTCCGCTTCGTAGTCCTGGTAGTTGCCTTCGAACCAGACGACGCGGCTGTCGCCCTCGAAGGCCAGCATGTGGGTGGCGACGCGGTCGAGAAACCAGCGGTCGTGGCTGATCACCACGGCGCAGCCGGCGAACGCGACGAGCGCGTCCTCGAGCGCGCGCAGCGTATCGACGTCGAGGTCGTTGGTGGGCTCGTCGAGCAGCAGCAGGTTGCCTCCGCGGCGCAGCAGCTTGGCGAGGTGCAGGCGGTTGCGCTCGCCGCCCGAGAGGTCGCCGACCCGCTTCTGCTGGTCCGTGCCCTTGAAGTTGAACGAGGCGACGTAGGCGCGCGACGGCACCTCGCGGTTGCCGATCGTCAAGCGTTCGGCGCCGCCGCTGATCTCTTCCCAGACGGTCTTGCCGTCGTCGAGCGCGTCGCGACTCTGGTCTACGCAGGCGATCTCGACCGTATCGCCGATCCGCAGCGTTCCCGCGTCCGGCTTCTCCTCGCCGGTGATCATGCGGAACAGCGTGGTCTTGCCCGCGCCGTTCGGGCCGATCACCCCTACGATGCCGCCGGGCGGCAGCGAGAACGACAGGTCGTCGATCAGCAGCCGCTCGCCGTAGCCCTTGCGCAGCCCGCTGGCCTCGACGACCCGGTGGCCGAGACGCGGCCCCGCCGGGATCGAGATCTCGAGGTCGTCGGCGCGCCGCGCGCTTTCGGCGGCGAGCAGCGACTCGTAGGCCTGAAGCCGCGCCTTGCTCTTCGCCTGCCGCGCCCGCGGCGCCATGCGCACCCATTCGAGCTCGCGGGCGAGCGTTCTCTGGCGCGCCGACTCCTGCTTCTCCTCGTTGGCGAGCCGCTGCTTCTTCTGCTCCAGCCACGACGAGTAGTTCCCCTTCCAGGGAATCCCCGCGCCGCGATCGAGCTCGAGGATCCAGCCCGCGACGTTGTCGAGGAAGTACCGGTCGTGAGTGATCGCCACCACGGTCCCCGGATACTCCTGCAGGTGGTGCTCGAGCCAGGCCACCGACTCGGCGTCGAGGTGGTTCGTCGGCTCGTCGAGCAGCAGGAGATCCGGCTTCTGCAGCAGCAGCCGGCACAGCGCCACGCGCCGCCGCTCGCCGCCGGAGAGCCGCGTGACGTCGGCGTCGGGCGCCGGCAGCCGCAGCGCATCCATCGCGATCTCGAGCGAATGATCGAGCTCCCAGGCGTTGGTGGCGTCGATGCGATCCTGCAGCTTCGCCTGCTCGTCGAGCAGCTCCTGCATCGCCTCGTCGTCCACCGGCTCGGCCATCTTCGCGCTGACTTCCTCGAAGCGCTGGAGCAGCGCGCGGACCTCGGCGACGCCGTCCTCGACGTTGCCGAGGACGTTCTTCGCGGCATCGAGCCGCGGCTCCTGCGGCAGATGACCGACGCGCGTTCCCTCCGCCGCCCACGCTTCACCGAGGAAATCCTTTTCGACGCCCGCCATGATGCGCAGCAGCGTCGACTTGCCGGCGCCGTTCGAGCCGAGCACGCCGATCTTCGCCCCCGGCAAGAACGACAGCCAGATTCCCTTGAGGACCTCGCGGTTCGGCGGGTAGACCTTACGCAGGTCCTTCATCGTGAAGATGTACGATTGCATTCCTGGGGACGTTCTTCTCTTTCATCTCCTTTGCCCTTTCGGCAAAGGAGATAAAAGAGAAGAACGTCCCCCCAGCGCGTCGCGGCGCGCGTCCAGCGCCGGGAAAGGAGCCAACGCGATGCAGATCGGGATGGTGGGCCTCGGACGGATGGGCGGGAACATGGTGCGCCGGCTGATGCACGGCGGCCACCGCTGCGTGGTGTTCGACCGCGGCGCCGAGGCCGTACGGCGCCTCGCCGGCGAGGGCGCGACGGGCGCGGGCTCGCTCGAAGACCTGGCCGGCCGGCTCCAGAAGCCGCGCGCGGTGTGGGTGATGGTGCCCGCCGGCGCCCCGACCGAAGACACCGTGACGGCGCTCGGCGCGCTCCTCGAGCGCGGCGACGCGATCATCGACGGCGGCAACTCCTACTTCAAGGACGACGTGCGCCGCGCTCGGTCGCTCGCCGAGCGCGGCATCGCCTATCTCGACGTCGGCACCAGCGGCGGCATCTGGGGAGCCGAGCGCGGCTACTGCCTGATGATCGGCGGGCCGCGCGACGCGGTCGAGCGCCTCGAGCCGATCTTCCGCACGCTGGCGCCGGGCCGCGGCGACATCCCGCGCACGCCGGGGCGCGAGTCGGCCGGCGGCAGCGCCGAGCAGGGATATCTCCACTGCGGGCCGGCGGGCGCCGGGCACTTCGTGAAGATGGTTCACAACGGCATCGAGTACGGCCTCATGCAGGCGTACGCCGAGGGGTTCGACATCCTGCGCGGCGCCGGTTCGAAGGACCTCCCCGAAGCGATGCGCTACGAGCTGAACCTCGCCGACATCGCCGAGCTGTGGCGCCGGGGCAGCGTGGTCGGCTCCTGGCTTCTCGACCTGACGGCGATGGCGCTGGCCGAGAATCCGACGCTCGCTGACTACACGGGCTTCGTGCAGGACTCCGGCGAGGGACGCTGGACGATCATCGCCGCGATCGAGGAGGCGGTGCCCGCCGAGGTGCTGTCGGCCTCGCTCTACACGCGCTTCCGTTCCCGCCAGGAGCACACCTTCGCCGAGAAGGTGCTGTCGGCGATGCGCCAGAAGTTCGGCGGGCACGTCGAGCGCGCGAGCGGGGGGTAGGAGTCCGTCGAAGCTCCTCGCACCGAGCCTATCTCCACAATCCCGCGCCCCCCTTCATGCCGCAGTCGTTGGCGACCACGTGGACGTCGGCGGCGAGGCCGGCGTCGAGACGGCGCGCGTTGCCTCCGCCGACGTAGATCGCGTCGAAGTTGACGAGGCGGCGCAGGGTGTCGATCGCGCGCTTCACCCGCCGGTTCCACTTGCGGTTGCCGACCTTGCGCCGTGCGACGTCGCCGAGCTGCTGGTCGTAAGTCTCGCCCTTGCGGAAGGGGTGATGTGACAGCTCGAGGTGGGGGGCGAGCCGCCCGTCGACGAGCAGCGCCGTGCCGAATCCCGTGCCGAGGGTGATCACCATCTCGATGCCCCGGCCGCGCGCCGCGCCCAGCCCCTGCATGTCGGCGTCGTTGATCACGCGCACCGGCTTCCTCCACAGCCGGCCGAGCGCCCGGGAGAGATCGAACCCCTTCCAGTCGTCGCTGCCGAGGTTCGGGGCGGTGATCACGCGGCCGTCGCGCACCACGCCGGGGAACCCGACCGAGACGCCGATGACGCTCGCGTCGAGCGGCAGCGGGCCCACCAGCTCGCCGAGCGCGCGCAGCACCACGCGCGGCGGCGAGGGGTGCGGCGTCCGTACCCGACGCCGCTCGGTGAGCATCCGCCCGCGGCGGTCGATCAGGGCGACCTTCAGGCCCGAGCCGCCGACGTCGACGGCGAGGATCTTCGCCACGGCGCGCGCTCCCCCCCGTCGCATCTACCGTCGCCGCGCCGCGCTACGCAGGCCGGCGAAAGTCGCGGTCGCCGACGTAGAGGTAGAGGATCGCCATCGCGTCCACCGGCTCCGCGGTGCGGTTCTCGTAGAGCGCGACGAGCTCGTAGCGGTGGTCGCGAGCCAGGGGAACGCCTTCGCGGATCACGATCTCATCGATCGACGGCTCCGCCGCCGGGTCGGCGGGCTCGATCTGACGCACCGTGAGCACGGTCCGGTCCTCGGTCAGGTCGCGCAGCGAGATCGAGCGTCCGAACGGGTGCAGGTGCCCGGTCGCGTAGAGCAGGGTCGTGTCGGCAGACAGCTCGAGCTGGTCGGTCACGTCGGCGCGGTACTCGCGGGTCCCCGGGGGCACAATCCAGTGGATGGTGCGGCTGACGCCGAAGCGATCCATCACCCCGCCCTCGGAAGCATTGACGCTCCCGTGCTCGCTGGAGTCCTCCCCGCCGCCGCCGTGGTCCGCGTGCGCGTGAACGCTCGCCCGGTCGCCGATCGGCTCGGTGACGTAGAGCGCGCGCAGCGCGAGCGGCTGCATGATCGCCGCGGTGTCGCGGTCGCGGGTGAACTCGATCCGCGTGCGGAAGCGGATGCGGCGGGGTACCGCGCCCGCGTCGCGATTGAGCGCCATTGAGTAGACGTCCAGCGATTGGTTCGACAGCACCGGCAGGCCGTACCCCGCTGGCAGCGAGATCCCGGAGCGCCCCGGCGCCAGGGTGATGAGACGCGAGGCGAGGCCCGGCGTGGCGCCGCGGTCGAGCATCAAGTTCGCGTGGCAGAGGTAGCGCGGCGCGGCGCTCCCCTCCCCGTCCTCGAGGATCACCTCGCTGCGGGCGCCGGTGATCCACAAGAGCTCCGGGGGCGCCCCCGGCAGCAGGGTGATCCCCCGCTGCAGGGTCGAGGGGCCCTGCATCGAGCGGAACGGGCGGTCGAGCGAGTGCGGCGCCGACAGCAGCTCGACGACCTCGCCGGATGCGTCGCCGGCCCGCCGGGTGACGCGCGGCGCATCGGCGTCGAGCGGCGGCTCGACCGGCGGCGCCCGCCACAGCCACGCGGCCACGCCCGCCGCGAGCAGCGGCAACACGAGCCGCGCGCGCGTCATCTCGGGGTCCCTCGCCCGCGCATGTGTCGTTCGCTACTCTCGGCCGGCGAAGCCTGTCAAGCGCGAGGCGCCCTGCGCGGGTCCGCGCGGTGCCTTTCCTCGCCGCAAGCCGCCGCCCCGGTCAGCCCATCTCCTCGAGGCGCAGGCGCTCGGCCTTGGCGTAGGTGTGCTTCTCGGTCACCAGCCCGTCGCGCACGCGGAGCACGTCCAGCCCGCGCCACGACCGCCGGCGCCCCGATTTTTCGATCGTGCAGCGCCACCGCACCAGCGCCTGGCGGGCCGGATCGTCCACGAGCAGGTCCTCGATGTCGAAGCGGATGCGGCCGAAGTCGCCGCGAAACTGCGGCTCGAAGGCCTCGCGAATGGCGCGCTTGCCGACCCGGCGGCGGCCGTCGAACTCGTCGTAGATCGCGTCCGGCGACATGAGCGCCAGGACTTCTTCCAGATCGTCGCGGTTGAAGGCCTCGGTGAAGCGAACGACCAGCTGCTCGAGATCCTGCCGTGCGGTCACGATGGCTCCTCCTTCGCGCCCGCACCGTAGCACGCCACGGGGAACGCCGGCGAAGCTCTTTTCACGAGCTCTCGACGACGAGCTTTCGATGAGGCGGGCCGCCGGGATCCGGCGCCTTCTGGCGCCGCTCAGCGCGGGCCGCGCGGTGCGAGCCACGTTTGTCGTGCGGGCCGCGTCGTTGACGCCGAAAGCTCGCTCGTGCTCTCATTCGCGCGGCCAAGGGAGGGCCAGGTCATGATCGTGAAGCTCGGCCGGTTCGCAACTCTGGCGCTGGCAATCGCCGTGGCGGTCGCTTCGCACCGCGCCGCGCGCGCCGAGGAGGCCGCCGGCGACGCGCCCAAGCCGCTGGCGGTCGAGGACTATTCCGAGGCGGACGTGGAGGTCTCGCTGTTGCAGGTGAAGCGCACCACCGGCGATACCGTCACGGTCAAGTGGAAGTACAAGAACCGAGGCGACAAGCCGGCCAGGATCCCGGCTCTGGTCTCCGACGAGCTCTACCTGGTCGACGCCGCCAACAAGAAGAAGTACTTCGTGATCAAGGACGAGAAGGGCCAGTGGGTCGCCGGATCGGCGCACGGCTACCACTCCGTCGACATCAAGGAAGGCGCCTCGTTTCCGATGTGGGCGAAGTTCCCGGCCCCGCCCGCAAAGACCGAGAAGATCACGGTCTACCTCCCCGGGGTAGCGCCGATGGAAGACGTCCCCATCAGCCAGTGAGGCCGCGCGGGAACAAGGGCGCGGCGGCGCTGCCGCGCATCGCGTGCGGCATCGCCGCGATCGTCGCCGCCGCGATCGCCGCCGCCCAGGAACAGGAAGAGGACGCCGCGCTCCCCGCGGGCGCCAAGCGGAGCGCGGTCGATCTGCAGTTCCGCGCCGCGGATCTCGAGGCGCGCGTCGGCGAGCTCGCGTATCTCGTCACCGACCTCGGGGGCAAGCCGCAGGCGCTCGCACAGGGAAGCGCCGAGCTGCAAGCGAAGGTCGAGGCGCTGCAGGTCGAGGAGACGGAGACCGAGATCCGCATCCAGCTCTCCGGCGACATCCTGTTCGATTTCGACAAGGCGACGCTGCGGCCGGAGGCCGAGTCGGTCCTCGAGCGCGTCGCCGAGATGATCCGGAAGCACGGCAAGCCGATGATCCGCATCGATGGATTCACCGACTCGAAGGGCTCCGACTCATACAATCTCACGCTGTCGCAGCGCCGCGCCGACTCGGTGAAGCAGTGGCTGGTGGCGCACCGGGCAACCGGCGGCGTGCTCAGCACCCGGGGCTGGGGCGAGGCCAGGCCGGTGGCTCCGAACGAGAACCCCGACGGCAGCGACGACCCCGCCGGGCGGCAGCAGAACCGGCGGGTCGAGATCACCATCAAGAAGCTCTGACCCGCCACCCGGAGCCGCGCCGGCGCGGTGGCCGGACCCGCAGGTCGGCGCGAGCCGCCGGCCGCGGCCGTCGCGGCGCGCGCGAGCCGATTCTGTGGTAGGCAGGGGGCATGGAAGCCCCGTATCGCCACGTGGTCGTGTCGCACGATGCCGACCTCGGCATCGTCACCATGAACCGCCCCGAGCGGCGCAACGCGCTGTCCGAGGCCCACATGCTCGAGCTCACCCGGGCGCTGCGCGCGCTCGGCGAGCGCGAGGACGTGCGCGCGGTGGTGCTGGCGGCCGACGGCCCGGTGTTCTGCGCCGGTCACGACTTCGCCGACATGGTGGAGCGCGGGCTCGACGCCATGCGGCAGCTGTTCGCGGTCTGCACCGAGCTGATGCTCACCCTCCACCGCCTGCCGCGGCCGGTCGTCGCCCAGGTGCAGGGGATCGCCACCGCCGCCGGCTGTCAGCTGGTCGCCAGCTGCGATCTCGCGGTCGCCGCCGAGGGCGCGAGCTTCGCCACGCCGGGAGGCAGGGGAGCCTGGTTCTGCACCACGCCGATGGTCGCGGTGTCGCGAGCCGTCGGGCGCAAACGGGCGCTCGAGATGCTGTTCACCGGCGACGCGATCGACGCGCGCACCGCGCTCGATTGGGGGCTGGTGAATCGCGTGGTCCCCGCCGAAGCGCTGGCGGCCGAGGCCGCGCGGCTCGCCCGCGCCGCGTCCCGCGGCAGCGTCGCCTCCAAGGCGATCGGCAAGCGGGCGTTCTACGACACGATCGATCTCGATCTGGATGCCGCGTACGCGCAGGCGAGCGAGGTGATGGCGGCGAGCTCGATGCGCCCGGAGGCGCGCGCCGCGATGCGCGCGTTCCTCGAGCGGCGAAGCGGCGCGACGCGACGCTGATCGCGCCGCGACCACCCGGGGAGCGGCGCGGAGGACGGATGTCGCGGATCTGGCCGATCGTTCTCACCGTCGTCGTCTTCGTCGTCATCTTCCTGCGCATCCCCTTCGAGCGCTTCGTGGCCGCGCTGGCCGGGGCGCGCTTGGTTCCGTTCCTGGCGCTGATGGCGGGGTTCTCGCTCTTCTACTTCGCGCTCGACACCTTCATCCTGGTGAAGCTCCTGCGCTGGTTTCACGGCCCGCTCGCCTACCGCGATCTGCTGCCCGCGCGCGCCTCGACGTACCTGGTGTCGCTGGTCAACACCCAGCTCGGCCAGGGAGCGCTCGCGCTCTACCTGCACCGGCGGTTCCGCGCTCCGCTCGGAGAGATCACCGGCACGATCGCCGTGCTGATCCTGCTCGAGGTCACCCAGCTCGTGCTGTTCGCGACCGCCGGCATGGCGGCCGAGCTCGGCCGGGTGCCGCGCGAGCTGTGGCTCGCGCCGGCGGCGCTGCTGGCGGTGTGGGCGTCGCTGGCGCTCGCCCTGAGAGCCCCGCTCGCTTCCCCGCCCGCCTGGCTCGCCGCGCTGCGCGACAGCTCACTCGTCCGCACGTTCCGTCGAGCGCGTCCCGGGCAGCTGTTGACGATCCTCGCGCTCAAGGCGCCGATCTTCCTCGCCGCGGTGCTCGTCCACCGGCTCGCGCTCACGCTCTTCGACATCCACATCCCGGCGCTGCGCTTGCTGACGTTCCTGCCGATCGTGTTCCTGGTCGCCGCCTTGCCGATCACCGTGGCGCACCTCGGCACCTCCCAGGCGGCGTGGATCTTCTTCTTCGGCGATCGCGCCGCCGAGGCCGACCTGCTCGCCTACAGCCTGGCCTCTCACCTCACCTTCATGCTCGCCAACGGAGCGCTCGGCCTGCTGTTCCTGCCGCGCGCCTACGCGGAGCTGTTCCGCGAGCGCGCGACGGAGGCGACGGCGCCGGAGCCGGGCTCGAGCTGAGCCCGCGACCACGGCCGGCCGCGCCACAGCACCAGGGCGGTGTACAGGAAGACGGCGTCGCCCAGGCGAGCCACCGCCCGGGGTTCGGGGAATCCGGTGCTCACGGCGCCGACCACGACGCCGACGAGCACGTAGTAGATCACCCCGGCGAGATTGCCGAGCGGGTCGTACGCCGGGCCGTGCACGCGCGCGGCGCGGCCGTCGGCCCGCAGGCGGGAGAAATAGCTCGCAGCGAGAATCGCCACGCCGACCGGCACCCACGGCCCGATGCGGCCGAGCCAGGCTGCGCAGGCCAGGCTCGAGAGGTTGAAGGCGACGTCGACCGCGACGTCGGCCAGTCCCCAGCGGGCATCCGCGGCGCCCGCCGCTCGGGCGAGCTTGCCGTCGATCAGGTCGGAGAGCGCCGCGCCGAGGTAGAGGGCGGCGAGCCAGCCGCCGAGGTCGTCGCGGCCGTCGCGCGCCACCGCGACGAACAGCCACAGAAAGGGGACGATCGCCGCCGCCCGCGCCACCGTCAGCAGCCGTGCCGCCAACGCGAGCGGGCTCGGTCCGAGCGGTCCGGCATGGGCTTTCGCCTTCTCGGCGCGCACGCGATGTGGCATCACGAGGATCGGAGGCAGCGGCCGCAGAGCCGTGCGGGCTCACTCTTCCCGCGGAGATCCCCTCATGCAAGACGACGAAACCGCTCGACCGCGCGATCGGGTCCTGACGGCGCTCGCGGTGATGATGGGTCTCATGGCGTTGTCGAACTTCGCGAAGCCGATCACCCAGCTGCTCGACCCCGGCGGCTCCGCCGGCTTCGTGCTGCTCGGCTCCCGTCTGCACGGCGCGGCGAACGCGATCGTCGGGCCGCTGTTCGGCCTCTACCTCGCCGCTTACGCCTACGGAGCGTGGACCCGGCGCCGCTGGGTCCTGCCCCTGGCGGTCGCCTACGCCGCTTACGTGATCCTCAACTTGATCCTGTTCAGCGTGCGCGAGCCGGTCGAGCGGAAGCCCCCGGCGCTCTTCATGACGCTCTACGCCGCGGTGGCGATCGGCGTGTCGAGCGGCGGGGCGTGCTACCTCGCGCGGCGGCGGGACCGACTGGAGGATAGCCGCAAGGGCCGGAAAGCCACATAACGGTCGTTCTCGGGCGCTCGGCCCCTCCCACTGCTCCCCGGGGAACGCGGAACGCCCGTTCCTGGAACGTCCGTTCTTACGGCGCGCACAAGGTTCGCGGGGTAGAAGTCGACGGTCGCGTCGCCGAAGGCGTCGAACTCGCGGTTGCGCGCAGCGCCGGTGTGCGGGATCGTGACCGGACGGCCGTAGACGCGAAGGCCGTCTCCTGGTCCTTCATAGCGCGATGAGCGGCCCCGGCCGCTTCCTCACAAACCGAGCTGGATCCGGAGCGCACCCTCCACGGCGCGCATGTCGGCGTCGGTGAGCCGACCAGCGCGATTCAGTAGACGGAATTTGCTCACCGTGGTGAGCTGATCGGCCATCGCCTTGCTTCGCCGGCGCTTCACCACCACCGCCGCTTCACTCGGGTACACTCGCTCGACGCGGGTGGTCAGCGGAACCACCTGAACACGATTCAGGAACTTGTTTGAAGCGTCGTTGCTGACGATCACAGCCGGACGCCTCTTCTTGATCTCACCGCCGACAGAAGGACCGAAGTTGACCCACCAAACTTCACCGCGGCTCATCGGCAACGTCCCCTACCACCCCTTCTACCCACTCTTGCGCTTCCGCTTCGCGCTTCTCGTCTTCCGCCATCTTGCGATAGGCCTCTTCGAGTCGCTTCGGAAGCACGTGCGGCCGCACCGTATCTTCGACGAATCGGCTGATTCGCCGCCGACCCACGACGGCGCGCAACCCTTCGTAGACTTCCTCATCGATCATGATCGTGAGCTTCTTCTGCATGATTCTGCACGTGTACTACACGTGCAGCGTGACCTCAAGCGTGGAACTTCGTCGCGGTTCCGCGGCGTGTGACCGGCGCCCGTGCGCGCGCCTGACGCACCCGCCCATTTCCCGCGGAGCACCGGCTCGCGCTTCTCGAGGAACGACGCGACACCCTCGCGGACGTCCTCGGAGCGGACGAGCCGCCGCACCGTCTCGACCTCGTCGCGGAGCGTCTCGTCGAGCGTCGCGTCGATCCAGGAAACGCGGAACGCCCGTTCCTGGAACGCCCGTTCTTACGGCCATCCTTCACGAAGCCGGCGCCGACATCCACAGCGCGCTCATCGGCAGAGCGAAGAGTCCGCGGCCGAACGAGACCGGCTCCCGGCCGGTGTAGAGAACGATTCCTCTGAAAAATCGCCTGCCCGCGAGCTCGCGCAGCACCTCGAGGCCCGAGAAATCGGCGGCGTGGAGCCGAGCGGAGGCTGGACCGCCGGCGAGCGTCAGCAGAGCGGCCTTGACCGCGTGGAGGCGCCCGAAGACCGAATCGCGGTCCTCGCAGGACTCTCGGGAAGCCCTATGCCCTGGTC
>JACPRU010000004.1 GCA_016189835.1 Deltaproteobacteria bacterium
ATCGTCGTCGACAAGGACAACACCACGATCATCGACGGCGCCGGTAAGAAGGCCGATATCGAGGGGCGCGTCAAGCAGATCCGCACGCAGATCGACGAGACGACCTCGGACTACGACCGCGAGAAGCTCCAGGAGCGGCTCGCCAAGCTGGTCGGCGGCGTGGCGGTGATCCGCGTCGGCGCTGCCACCGAGGTCGAGATGAAGGAGAAGAAGGCGCGCGTCGAGGACGCGATGCACGCCACGCGCGCCGCAGTCGAGGATGGCGTGGTGCCGGGGGGCGGCGTCGCGCTGCTTCGCGTCTGCTCGGCGCTCGACTCGCTGAAGGCCGGCGACGAGGAAAAAGTCGGCATCGGCATCGTGCGGCGCGCCGTCGAGGAGCCGCTGCGCTGGATCGCCCAGAACGCCGGCTGGGAGGGCTCGGTGGTGCTCGACAAGGTCCGCCAGAACAAGGGCGCGTTCGGCTTCAACGCCGCCAGCGAGGAGTTCGAGGACCTGATGAAGGCCGGCGTCATCGACCCGACCAAGGTCGTGCGCTACGCGCTCCAGAACGCCGCCTCGGTGGCGGGGCTCCTGCTCACCACCGAGGCGATCGTCACCGAGAAGCCCGAGGAGAAGAAGGCCGCGGCGGCGCCGGCTCCCGAGTTCTAGCGGCTCGACGAGCCCGCGGGCCGCGGCGACGGCCGGACGAGAGCGCCGTGCTCCCCGCAGGGGGGGGCACGGCGCTCTCGCTTTGCGCGCTCCTCGCTTGAACCCGGCCCGGCTACGCCACGGCGCTTGCGGTGCGCCGCCGTGCGCGCCGCCCGCTCCGAGCGTCTGCCGATCCGGCTTCGCGCACCCTGGGCCGAGCTCGCACGGCGCCGTCGCTTTGCGATCGCCGCCGAAAGAGTGTAGCGGGACTCTGCCGACCGACTTCGCAGGGAGAGCAGCCATGGCAAGATACGTCTTCGTAGTGTTGACCAACGCGTCCGGCGGCCGCGACGACGAGTTCAACGACTGGTACAACGGTCGACACATCCCGGACGTGCTGCAGATACCGGGCTTCGTCGCCGCCCAGCGCTTCCGTCTCGCCGACGCCCAGATGAACGACATGTCGAGCCCCTGGCGGTACCTGGCGCTCTACGAGATCGAGACCGCCGACCTGGCGGGCGCTCTCAAGGAGCTGACGGCCAGGGTCGGCACGCCCGCGATGGTGATGAGCGACACCCTCAACATGGAGGGAATCGGCGCCTACGTCTTTGCTCCGATCGCCGAGCGCGTGGTGGCCGGGCAGGCGAGGCCCGCCGGGAAAGCCTAGCAGGCTGCTGAAGGACGGGCTTCCGTCAGCCCGCCGTTTTCGGCCACCGGCCGGAGCGGGCACTGCGGGCCGTGGCGCGTCCTCCCGCGTGGGTCAGCCGCGGCGGTCCTTCGACTTCTTCAACGTGACGTCCCCGGCGATCGCGCGCAGCATCTCGCCGCGCCGGCCGCGCAGCCTGAGCCCGCCGTCCTCGTCGATGCCGAGCACCTCGCCCTCCATCGACTCTCCGGAGCCCTCCACGCTCACCCAGCGGCCGGTGAGCACCGAGTACGATTCCCAGCGCGCGCGAAGCTCCGCCAGGCCGCTCGCGAGAAACTCGTCGTACAGCCGCTCGAAGCTCGCGAACAGGTCGGCGGCGAACGCCGCACGGTCCACCCGCCGTCCGCTCACCGACAGCACCGAACCCGCCACGCCGCGCAGGTCGGCGGGAAATCGTTCGGCGGGAACGTTCAGGTTGACGCCCGCTCCGCAGACCACGTGCAGCACGCGGTCGGCTTCCGACTCCATCTCGGTCAGGATGCCGGCCACCTTGAGATCGCCCAGACGCACGTCGTTCGGCCATTTCAGACCGGGACGCATCGCGGCGTGCCGCTCGACCGCTTCGGCGACGGCGAGACCAGCGACCAGGGTGATCTGTGGGGCGCGCGCGGGCGGGAGGCTCGGGCGCAGGATCAGCGAGCCGTAGAAGCTGACGCCGGCCGGCGAGAAGAACGAGCGTCCGAGACGCCCTCGCCCCGCGGTCTGCGCCTCGGCGACCACCACCTCGCCTTCGGCCGCGCCGCGGCGCGCGAGCTCCATGGCGTGGCGGTTGGTCGAATCGATCGATTCGAAGTGATGGATCACCCGGCCGATCCGCCGCGTCGTCAGGTGGCGAGCGATCTCCGCGGGAAGCAATCGATCGGCGGCCGCCTCCAGCCGGTAGCCGTGCGGGTTGTCGCTGGACACGCGGTAGCCCTGCGCGAGCAGCCGCTGCACGTGCTTCCAAACGGCGGCCCGCGAAACGCCGAGCCGGGCGGCGAGATCGGGGCCGCCGAGCGGCCGATCCGCTGCTCGCAGCATTTCCAGCAACCGCGCCGAAGTCGACGATTCGCAGGATCGCATGCGCGGGTCTCCGGATTCGACCCTCGAGGGCATACTCGACTTTGGGCGCAGAGAGAAGCTTTGCGGCGCGCCTGCGCCGAAGCTCGTCGCGCATCGCGAGGCGACGACCCCCATCTCGATTTCCCTCCGGTCCAGTGACATACTTCCGTCGTTTGAGAGGCCCACCGCGAGGAAGAGAGGCCCACCGTGAGGATCGCAGCTCCCGCCGCGCTGTTGCCCGACAAGGCGTCGGAGACCCCCGCCGCCGTCGCGACCGTCACGACGCTGCCCGGTCATACGCTGGAGGTCGTCTCCGACTCCGGCGAAGGCGCCCAGCGTTGCGCCCAGATCTTCGGCACGGTCTCGGCCAAGATGGGAAACGGCATCTGGACCGTCGAGATCATTCCCGCCGAGATTCAGCCTCCCCCCAGGCACCCGACCAGCGCCAGCGGCAACCGCGTGCGCATCGGCACCGGCGCCGTCACCAACTGGGGCGATGCGGCCGACTTGATCGTCGCGTTCAACGAGCAGGCGCTGCTGCAGCGCTTCCGCCTCGGCGCGCTCGCCGACGACGCCATCATCCTGATCGAAGACATGTGGGCGACCCACGCCGACCCGCAAATCCGCAACGCCTGGGACGACGCGATGGAGGAGCTGGGCGGCCGCTCGTTCCGCTTCATCAACGTACCGATGGAAGAGCAGTGCCTGACGATCGTCGACAACGCCCGCCTCGGCAAGAACATGTTCGCCCTCGGCCTGCTGACCTGCATCTACGGGCGCGACCTCGATCTCGTCCGCGACGCGATCGCCCAGGGGTTCCTCAAGAAGGCCAAGTCGGCGCTGCAGACCAACCTCGACCTCTTCGAGCTGGGGCATCGCTGGGCCGAGCAGCACATCGACTTTCGGATCGCAGTCCCGGCGGTCAAGCCGGACCGCGCGATGGTGGCGATGAACGGCAACCAGGCCATCGCGCTGGGCAGCATCGCCGCGGGCATGGAGCTCTGTGCGATGTATCCGATCACCCCCGCCACTTCCGCGTCGCACTACCTCAGCGACGTTTTCGAGAAGTTCGGCGGCATCGTCCACCAGGCGGAGGACGAGATCGCGGCCATCGGCGTCGCGCTGGGTTCCTCGTTCGCGGGCAAGGTCGCCTTCACGATCACGTCGGGGCCCGGGCTGGCGCTCAAGACCGAGTTCATCGCCCTCGCCATCATGACCGAGACGCCGCTCGTCCTGGTGGACGTGCAGCGCGGCGGGCCGAGCACCGGCTTGCCGACCAAGGTCGAGCAATCCGACCTGCTCGCGGCCCTGTACGGACAGCCGGGAGACGCGCCGCACGTGGTGATGGCCCCGGCCACCATGGAGGAGTGTTTCCTCTGCATGACGACGGCGCGCCGGATCGCCGAGGCGCTCCGCACGGTGGTCATCGTGCTCTCCGACGCCAACCTCGCCAGCGGCGTACAGAGGTTCCCGCGACCGGAGCCGAGCGAGCACTGGCTGGCGCAGCCGCTGGATCTGGCACCGGTGCGCGACGGCCTGCGCCCCTACGACTGGGACCCGCAGCGCGGCGTGTCGCCGCGCATCGTTCCCGGGCAGCCGGGTGGAATGTTCACCGCAACCGGGCTGTCGCACGACGAGGCGAGCCACGTCGGCTACACGCCCGACGTGCACGAGCGCGGCTGCCAGATGCGCAGCAGGAAGCTCGCGCTGTTCCAGCAGATGCTCGAGCCGCCCGCCGTCAACGGGGATCCGACGGGCGATCTTCTCGTCGTCGGCTGGGGGTCGACGCTCGGGGCCATCGAAGAGGCGGTGGAGCGGGCCCGGCAGGAGGGGCTCTCGGTCTCCTCGCTGCACTTGCGATTTCTCTCGCCGCTCGAGCCCGGCCTCAAGGAGATCTTCCAGCGCTTCGGGAAGGTCATGACGATCGAGATCAACTACAGCGACGACCCGACCGACCCGTTCTTCACCTCCGAGAACCGCCGGCGCGGCCAGCTCTGCTGGCTGCTGCGCGCTCACACGCTGGTCGACGTGGACTGCTGGACGCGGGTGCCGGGCGAGCCGCTGCGCCCCGGCCAGATCCTGCAGGCGATCCGCGAATCCATGCCGCAGGGAGGGTCCCGATGAGCGATCTCTGCTGCTCGCTGCTGTCCTCGACGCCCGACTCCGAAGAGCGTGAGTGGACGATCTCCGACTACGAGGCCGCCCTGGCGCGCTGGTGTCCCGGCTGCGGGGACCATGCGATCCTCGCTGCGGTCCAGCGCATGCTCGAAGCCGAACAGCTGCCGCCCGAGCAGACGGTGTTCGTCTCGGGTATCGGGTGCGCGAGCCGGTTCCCCCACTACGTGCGCGCGTATGGCTTCCACGGCATCCACGGCCGGGCCCTGCCCATCGCCACCGGCGTCAAGCTTCGCCGCCCCGACCTGAACGTCTTCGTGGTCATGGGGGACGGCGACTGCTGCTCGATCGGAGCCGCGCACTGGATTCACTCGATCCGCTACAACCTCGACATGGTCGCCCTCATGCTCGACAACGGCGTCTACGGTCTCACCAAGAACCAGACGTCGCCGACCAGCCCGAGGGGGCTGCCGAGCAACACCCAGCCCCGCGGGGCGATCCTGCCTCCCCTGAACCCGATCTCCGCCACGCTCGGCGTCGCCAACGCCTCGTTCGTGGCGCAGACCGCCGACTGGCTGCCGGCACACGTTTTCGCGACGCTGCGCGAGGCGTTCCGCCATCACGGGTTCGCGTTCGTGCGCGTGCTCCAGCGCTGTCCGAAGTACACGGAGAACATCTTCTCCACGCTGGTCCACGATCCCGGCCTCGTCGAGCTGATGGTCCACCCCGACGGCGTCGTCGTCCCGGAGCTGGACCGCATGTTCAAGAACAAGGTGCAGCACGACCCGGCCGACCTCGACGCGGCCCGGCGCCTGGCCGTGTCCGACGGCAACGTCCGCCTCGGCGTCTTCTATCGCAACGAGACCCATCCGGTGTACGAGGAGACACGGGCGGTGCCCGCCCGGTCGGCCGGCGAGAAGCTCGCGCTGCTGAACACGGAGCTCGACCGCTATGCCGTCTGATGGGCGATTCGGCCCGGCATTCGACGGTTTTCAGGCGCCGCTGAGCGCCTTCCGCTCGCTTCTCGTCAACACCGGCGAGGAGGTGCGGGCCATGCTCCTCGGCCGGCGATCCACCCTGGAGAGCCGGGCCGCGCGCGTCGCCGCCGAGCTCGGTCCGCTCGCCGCGGGCCGCATCGATCCCGAGCGCTTCGCCACGCTCGTCTTCGATCACCAAGACGCCGATCCGGCGGCCGCGGAGATCCTCGAGCGCGCGCTCGACGTGCTCACCGACCTCGCCGACCGCGGCGAGCGGCTCTCGCTGGTACAGGTGTCGGCGGGCGGCAATCTGTACGACGCGGTCGCCCGGGCTCTCGGCGAGATCGGTCGCGCTTTCAGTGCGGCGCGCGCGATCCTCGAGATCCGCTCCGGGCGGCACGGAGGCGACGATGGCGGCGTCGGGCCGTTGCCTTTCGGACGCTGGACCAAGGCCGAGCGCCGTCTCGCGCCCCCGCTGGTGGTGCGGGTACACGGAAGCGACCTGCGCCCCGCGGCGCTGGCCGAGTTCCTCGACGGGCGCCAGAAGATCATCCTCGCCGTCGAGGGGCAGTGCGTGCCGGCGCCGCTGGCGCGGTTCATCACTCCCGGGACCTACGTGCTGCAGACCGCGGACGGCAGCGGCATCGACCGGTTCGCGGCATGGGAGGGCCCCGGGATTGCCGCGCTGGTCCCGGAGTCCGCGGCGTTTTTCGAGCACGACCCTGCCGCCGGTGCGGCTCCGTGGGAGCGCATCACGATCACCCACCTGCCGGAGAAGCTGCCGCGCCGGACGCTGGCCGGGCTCAGCGCGCGCCAGCAGGCCGAGGAGATCGATCTCTTGCGGAGCCTGGCGACGCGGCCCGCGGGTGTCGAATCCGTGGCCGGCGCCCCCACCCCGGCCCCGGCCGCGAAGAAGAAGGATGATCCCGCGGACAAGCTCGCCGCGTGGCTGCTGAGCCGCGTGGATCTCTCGAATCTAGGCTGACATGGAAGCGCTCAGCCCGACCGCCATTCTCGGTTCCTCGCTGATTCTCGGCGGCGTCGGTCTCTTCTTCGCGGCGCTCATCGCCGTCACCAACCGCAAGTTCCGCGTCTGGGAAGACCCGCGCATCGACGCCGTGGCGGGGCTCCTGCCGGGCGCGAACTGCGGCGCGTGCGGCCAGCCGGGCTGCCGGGCGTTCGCCGAGCAGGCGGTCGCGGGCGCGATGGCCCCGGCGCGATGCTCGGTGGCGAGCCCGGACGTGCGCGCCGAGATCGCCGAGTACCTGGGGGTCGACGTCGGCCAGGCCACGCAGCGCGTGGCGCGGCTGTTGTGCGCGGGCGGCACCGACGTCGCACCGAATCGCGTCGAATACCACGGCCTCCGCACGTGCAAGGCTGCGGCGGCGGTGTCCGGCGGTCACAAGGGGTGCGCGTGGGGGTGCCTCGGTCTCGGCGACTGCGCCGTCGCCTGCACCTTCGACGCGATCTGGATGAACGAGGTCGGGCTTCCCGTGGTGGTCCCGGAAAAGTGCACCGCTTGCGGCGACTGCGTCCGGGCCTGCCCGAAGGACCTCTTCGTGGTCATGCCGATGGAGCACAAGCTGCTCGTGCAATGTAAGAGCTTGCTCGAGGGCGAGGCCGCCGAGCGGCTGTGCCGCGTCGCCTGCAACGGGTGCGGCAAGTGCGTCGTGGACGCGGCTCCCGGCGTGATCGAGATGAAGAACGGCCTCGCGGTGATCGACTATGCGAGGAACGACCTCGCCACGCCCGCGGCCACCCGCCGGTGTCCGACCGGCGCGATCGTGTGGGTGGAGGGCGCGCAGCCCTTGTCGGCCGCAGCGACCCGACGGTTCGTGCCGGAGGTCGCGGCATGAGCATCATGAAGAGCTTCAAGGCGAAGGATGCAGCGCGCTCCGCGGCCTTCCGCTACCCGGGGATACCGGCGGCACTGGACGGGAGCGCGGCCGTGGTCGAGATGGAGACCGCGGCCAGCGAGGCGGCCGGGGCCTACCCGATCACGCCCTCCACGCAGATGGGCGAGGGGTGGGCCGCGGCGCTCGCCGCCGGGACGACCAACGTGCACGGCCGCCGCCTGCTCTTCTTCGAGCCCGAGGGCGAGCACGCCGCCGCCGCGGTCACCGCCGGCATGAGCATGGTGGGGCTGCGCGCGACGAACTTTTCGAGCGGCCAAGGCATCGCCTACATGCACGAATCCCTGTACGCCGCGGCCGGCAAGCGGCTCACCTACGTGCTGAACATCGCCGCGCGCGCCATCACCAAGCACGCGCTCAACGTGCACGCCGGCCACGACGACTACCACGCGGTGGACGACACCGGCTTCTTCCAGCTCTTCGCCAAGAACGTGCAGGAATCGGCCGACCTGAACCTCATCGCCCATCGCATCGCCGAGCTGTCGCTCACCCCGGGCATCTGCGCCCAGGACGGCTTCTTGACCAGCCACGTCATCGAGTCACTGCTCTTGCCGGAACGGGATCTCGTACGGGAGTTCCTCGGCGACTCGTCCGACATCATCGAGTCGCCCACGCCTGCCCAGCGGCTCGTCTTCGGTGAGCGCCGGCGGCGGATCCCCGAGATGTTCGATCTGGACGCCCCGACCATGCTCGGCGTGGTCCAGAACCAGGACGCCTACCAGCAGGGCGTGGCCGCCCAGCGCCCCTTTTACTTCGACCACGTCGCCGAGCTGAGCGATCGCGCCATGGCCGAGTTTTTTGCGCTGACCGGCCGGCGCTACGCGCGCGCCGCGGGCTATCGCATCGACGACGCCGAGTACGTGATCGTCGGCCAGGGCTCGGTCGTGTCCAACGCGGAAGCGGTCGCCGATCATCTTCGCAGCGCGCGCAAGCTGCGGGTCGGCGTCGTCGACGTGACGATGTTCCGCCCGTTCCCCGCCGATCTCCTCGCCGCGCTGCTGCGCGGCAAGCGGGCCGTGGCCGTGCTCGAGCGCGTGGACCAGCCGCTCGCCGTCGACCCGCCGCTGCTGCGTGAGATCCGAGCGGCGATGGGTCAGGCGGTCGAGAACGGCCGCGCGCGCGGCGCCGAACGGCCGTACGCCGGCCTCCCGCCGTGCGCCCCGGGCGAGGTGCCCGACTTCTACTCGGGCTGCTTCGGCCTCGGCAGCAGAGACCTTCAGCCCGCCGACATCATCGCGGCCGTCGACAACATGCTCGAGGGGGGGAGGAAGCGCCGCCAGTTCTACCTCGGCATCGAGTTCATCCGCCCGAAGACGAAGCTGCCGAAGCTCCAGATTTGGCAACAGACGCTGCTCGAGCACTACCCGCACCTCGCGGGGCTCGCGCTGACCCCGGGCCCGGACGTGAACCTGCTCCCCGAAGGGTCGCTCTCCATCCGCATCCACTCCGTGGGTGGATGGGGCGCGATCACGATGGGTAAGAACCTCGCCGTCACGGCGGCCGAGCTGCTCGATCTCCACATCAAGGCCAACCCCAAGTACGGCTCGGAAAAGAAAGGCCAGCCGACCACCTTCTACGCCACGCTCGCCCGCGAGCCGATCCGGCTGAACAGCGAGCTCCGTCACGTGGACGTGGTGCTGTCGCCCGACCCCAACGTCACACGGCATTCCAACCCGCTGGCCGGGCTCGCCGAGGGCGGCGTCTTCGTCATCCAGAGCGACCGCTCGCCGCAGGACCTGTGGGCGAGCTTCCCGACGCACGTGCAGAAGGCGATCAAGCATCGCAAGATCAAGGTCTGCGTGCTCGATGGCTTCCGCATCGCGGCCGAGGAGGCGAAGGGGCCGGAGCTGCGGTATCGCATGCAGGGCGCGGCCTTCATGGGCGCCTTCTTCCGCGTCTCCCCGCTGCCGGCCGGCCGCGCCGTGGACGAGGCGAGGCTCTTCGAGGGCATCAAGAGCCAGATGGTCAAGAAGTTCGGCCGCCGCGGCGAGCAGGTCGTCGAGGAGAATCTGCGCGTCATCCGCCGCGGCTACGACGAGGTGCGCACGCTCGATCTCTCGACCCTCGAGGTCCAGACGACCGAGCTGGGGCGCATCCCCGAGCGGCCGGCGCTCCTGGAGGGGGAGCGCGCGCAGGCCGGCATGGTGAACCCGGGCCGCTTCTGGGAGCAGGTCGGCTTCCTCTACGCGGCCGGACAGGACGGGATCGCCGATCCCTTCGCGGCGACCAGCGCCCTGCCCGCGGCGACCAGCACGATCCGCGACATGACGGACATCCGCATGGAGGTGCCGGAGTTCGTGGCCGCGAACTGCACGGGCTGCGGCCAGTGCTGGACACAGTGCCCGGACTCGGCGATCCCCGGCGTGGTCAACTCCGTGGAGGAGGTCTTGCGGGCGGCGATCGCGGGTGCCCCGGGCGATGGGCCGCGCGCTCGCGTGGGACAGATCGTCAAGCACCTCGCCGGCGAGTCCCGCCGGATCCTGCGGGAAAGTCCGTTCACCACGTTCGGCGAAGTGGCCGCGGCCGCCTATGGCGCAGTGGCCGATACGCTCGGCCTCTCGCCCGAGCGCCGCTCGGCCCTGGACGCCGAGTGGGCGCCCGTCCACGCCGCGCTCGCCGAGTTCCCGTTCGCCAAGACCGCGCCCTTTTTCGAATTGCCGGAGTCGCGGGCCAAGGGATCGGGCGGGCTCCTCTCCATCACGATCAACCCGCAGACCTGCAAGGGCTGTAACATCTGCGTGGAGGTATGCCCGGACGATGCGCTGCGGGCGGTGAAGCAGACCGTTCCGATCGTCGAGCGGCTGCGCCGCAACTGGCGGCTCTGGCAGCACCTGCCCGAGACCGACGACCGCTACGTCAACATCGCCGATCTCGAGGAGGGCATCGGCACGCTGCCGTCCCTGCTCCTCAAGAAGACCAACTACACTTCCATGCTGGGTGGTGACGGCGCCTGCATGGGCTGCGGCGAGAAGACCGTCCTCCACCTGGTGTTGTCGGCACTCAACGCCCTCATGCAGCCGCGCGCGCGCGCCCACGTCGCGCGCATCGACGACCTCCTGGCGCGTCTGGACGACAAGGCGAGACGGCTCCTCGCCTCCGACGCCGATCTCGGCCGCGTAACGGGTGCGGCGGGCACGGTGGCGCTGCCGCTCGACGACGCGAAGCAGCGAGACGTGGAGCGCATCGCGAAGATGATCGCGGACCTCAAGGACCTTCGCTGGCGCTACGTGGAGGGGCCGAGCGGCCGCGGGCGCGCCGCCTGCGGCATCGCCAACGCGACGGGATGCTCGTCGGTGTGGGGAAGCACGTACCCGTACAATCCCTACCCCTTCCCGTGGGTGAACCACCTCTTCCAGGACGCGACGAGCATCGCCATCGGCATCTTCGAGGGGCACATGCGAAAGATGGCCGACGGCTTTCGCGCCGTGCGGCGCGCCGAGCTCGAGCTCGGCGGCGAGTACGACCCCGCCGCGCACGAGCCCGAGCTGGCGAAGCTCGACTGGCGGACGTTCTCCAACGAGGAGTTCGCGCTCTGCCCGCCCATCTTCGCGGTCGGAGGGGACGGCGCGATGCTCGACATCGGCTTTCAGAACCTCTCGCGCCTGCTCGTCTCCGGCAAGCCCGTGCGCGTCGTCACGCTCGACACGCAGGTCTACTCGAACACCGGCGGTCAGGCGTGCACGAGCGGCTTCCTCGGCCAGGTGAGCGACATGGCCGAGTACGGCCCGGGGCAGCGCGGCAAGGAGGAGACGCGCAAGGAGCTGGCACTCCTCGCCATGGCCCACCGCAACGTCTTCGTGGTCCAGTCCTCGCAGGCCTCGCCGTCCCACCTCTTGGCCGGCGTGCTGAAAGGGCTCCAGTCCCGTTACCCGGCCGTGTTCTCGCTCCACTGCCCGTGCCCGCCCGAGCACGGGGTGGCCGATGAGGCGGCCCCGGGCGCCGCCAAGCTCTCGCTGGAGAGCCGCGCGTTCCCGTTGCTGGTCTACGATCCCGCGGCCGGGCCGCGCATGGCCGACCGGCTCTGCCTCGACGGCAACCCGTCCATCGACGAGCCCATGCCGAGCTACGAGCTGAAGTACCTGGACGAGGGCGGCGCCGAGCAGACGATGGACCTGCCGCTGACGGTCGCGGACTGGGCCGCGACCGAGTCGCGCTTCCGCCAGCATTTCGGGCGAGCCGTCGATGCCGGCGAGGAGCTGGTGCCGTTCCACGAGTTCCTCGCACTCGCCCCCGACGACCGCGCCGGCAAGAAACCGTTCATCTACACGCTCGAGCCGGGCCGACGGCTCGGGCGCCTCGGCGTGTCCGACGAGATCGTCCGGCTCGCCGAGGACCGGCGCGAGGTATGGAACCTGCTGCGCGACATGGCCGGGCTCGAGGCGCAGGAAACGCTCGCCGGGGAGGCCGCCGAGTTCGAGGCCAGGCTGGCCGCGCTGCGCGCCGAGTACGAGGCCAAGCTCGCCGACCTCAAGGCGCGCTACCCGTGGCTGATCGCCAGGCGCCTGGCCGCGGACCTGCTCGCGGTGGCCCAGGACGGCGAGGCGATCTCCAGCCTGCTCGAGAAGGCGCAGGCGCTGACCGTCCAGCCGCCGGGCGGTAACGGCGCCGCCGCGGCGCCGGCTCCGGTCGCGGCGGCGCCCGCCGCGGCGGCTCCGGTCGCCACGGCTGCGGCGCCATCGGCGGCGCCGGACGAATCGCTGGCGATGGAACCGTACATCGACTCGGCGCTCTGCACCGCCTGCAACGAGTGCACGAATCTCAACAAGCGCCTGTTCGCCTACAACAGCCAGAAACAAGCCTACGTCAAGGACCCGCGCGCCGGCACGTTCCGGGAGATCGTGCAAGCGGCCGAGAAATGCCCGGTGAAGATCATCCACCCGGGCACGCCGCTCAACCCCAAGGAAAAGGACGTGGACAAGTGGATCCGGCGCGCCCAGCCCTTCAACTGAGGCTCCCGTGTGGAGCCGGCTGAACTTCCGCCATGGAGTTCACCCGCCGGAGCTGAAGGAGCTCACGGCCGGGATCCCGATCCGGCGCGTGCCGTTCGCGGACGAGGTCGTGCTCCCGCTCAGGCAGCACACCGGCAAGCCCGCGCGCCCCGTCGTTCGCCCCGGGGCCCGCGTCGAGCGCGGTGACACGGTCGCCGAGGCCGACGGCTACGTCTCGACGCCGATCCACGCGTCGGCGGCGGGCACCGTGCGCGACATCGGCCTGTGGCCCCATCCCGATGGCTCGTACGCGCTCGCGATTCGCATCGCGGTAGACCGCTATTCGCCGCAAGCCGCCCGACCGCGCCTCGTCCCCGACTGGACCGGCCTCGGTCCCGCCGAGCTGATCGAGGCGATCCGCCAGGCCGGCGTCGTCGGCCTCGGCGGCGCCGCGTTCCCGACGCACGTCAAGCTCTCCCCACCGCAGGACGTGACGATCGACACCATCCTCGTCAACGGCTGCGAGTGCGAGCCGTACCTCACGACCGATCACCGCACGATGGTGGAGTACCCCGAGCGGGTGCAACTCGGCATCCGCATCATGATGCGCTGCCTCGGCGTCTCCCGCGCCGTCGTCGGCATCGAGCGGAACAAGCCCGACGCCATCGAGACGATTCGGGGCACGCTGCCCACCGACATCGACGTCACGGTGGAGCCGTTGGAGGTGAAGTACCCGCAGGGCGCCGAAAAGATGCTGATCGAGTCGCTCCTCCACCGCGAGGTGCCGTCCGGGAAGCTGCCGATGCACGTCGGCGTCGTCGTTCAGAACGTCGCGTCCGCCGCCACGATCGCGGAGGTCTTCGACACCGGGCTGCCGCTGATCGAGCGGATCGTCACCGTCACCGGGCGGGGCATCCGGCGGCCCGCCAACCTCATCGTCCCGGTCGGCATGAAGCTCCGAGACCTCCTCGACGCCTGCGGCGGGGTCACCGAGGACGCGAAGGAGGTCGTGTTCGGCGGGCCGATGATGGGCCTCGCCCAGGCGCACCTCGACACCCCGCTCGTCAAGGGTATCACCGGCGTCGTCGTGCTCTCCGGGGCGGAGGTCAAGCCCCAGGTGTCGTATCCGTGCATCCGCTGCGGGCACTGCCTGGACGCGTGTCCGGTGTTTTTGAACCCGCAGCTCCTCGGCCAGCTCGCCCTCAAGGAGCGCTGGAACGAGATGGAGGCGAACCACCTCGTCGATTGCATGCTCTGCGGATGCTGCAGCTACACGTGCCCATCGAACATTCCGCTGTCCCAGCTCTTCGCGCTCGCGAAGAGCGAGCTGCGCAGGCGGCCGGCGCCGATATGAGCGCACCCCGCCTGCTCATCACCGCCTCGCCCCATCTGGCCGCGGGGGACAGCACGCCCCGGATCATGTGGAACGTGGTCGGCAGCCTGGTGCCGATCCTGGCCGCCGCCACGTACTTCTTCGGACCGAGCGCCGTGCTCGTCGTGGCGGCCGCGACGGCCGGCGCGGTGGTGACCGAGCATTCCTGCGGCGGGAAGGGAACTGTCGGCGACGGCTCGGCGGTGATCACGGGGATCTTGCTCGGGCTCACGCTCCCGGCCGGGCTCCCCCTCTGGATGGCGTTCGTGGGCGGCGCGTTCGGCATCGGCATCGGCAAGCTCGTCTTCGGCGGACTCGGCCAGAACGTCTTCAACCCGGCGCTGCTCGGCCGGGCCTTCCTGCAAGCGAGCTTCCCCGTGGCGCTGACGACCTTCCCGGCGCCGGCGAGCGCCGGCGACTGGTGGCGTCTCGGCGGCGACAACTTCGCGCTCCCCTTCGTGACCGCGCGCGCGCTCGACGCCGTGACCTCTGCGACGCCGCTCGGCCGCATGAAGTTCGAGCAGGCGGCCACGCCGCTCTCCGACCTGGTCTTCGGTAGCACCTCCGGCTCGCTCGGCGAGACCTCGGGGCTGCTCATCCTGCTCTGCGGCGGCTACCTTGCGCTGCGCAACTTCCTCAACTGGCGGATCCCGGCAAGCATCTTCGCGACCGCCGCCCTGCTGGCGACCCTGCTGCACGCGTTGGACCCCGCCCGCCATTCCGGCGCCCTGTTCACGCTCTTCTCGGGGGGACTCATGCTCGGCGCGATGTACATGGCGACCGACCTGGTGACCTCGCCCGTGACCAACCTCGGCTGCTGGATCTTCGGGGCCGGCGTGGCGGTCCTCGTCGTCGTCATCCGGTCGTGGGGCGGGCTGGCCGAGGGCGTGATGTACTCGATCCTCATCATGAACGCCCTCGTGCCCTACCTGAACCGCTGCACGCAGCCGCGCGTCTTCGGCTCGCGGCCGGTGAGGCGAGCGCCATGAGTGACGGCGGCGCGATCCGTGCGACCGAGCAGGTGCCCGTGCCGGCCCCGCAGCCGGCCGAGGTCCGTGCCTCGCGCCTGCTCGCCACGCTGGGTGTCGGCGGGGCGGTGGCCGGAGTGCTGCTGGTGATCGCGTACGGCGTCACCCTGCCGAGAATCGAGGCCAACCGTGCTCGCGTGCTCCACCTCGCGATCAACGAGGTCCTGAAGGCTCCCGAGCGCTACGACACGCTCTACGTGGTCGGCAAGGCACTCCTCAGGAAGCCGCCGCCAGGCGTCGACCCGAAGAAGCTCGAGCAGGTGTACCTCGGCTACGGTGCCGGCGGCCGCCCGGTCGGGTTTGCCATCGTCGCCGGGGCCGCGGGCTTTCAGGACGTGATCCGGCTCATCTTCGGCTACGACCCGAAGACGCACGAGCTCCTCGGGATGAAGGTGCTCGAGAGCAAGGAGACCCCCGGGCTCGGCGACAAGATCGAGAAGGACCCGGCCTTCGTCGACCAGTTCCGCGGGGTGCGGGTCTCGCTCGTCGGGGTCAAGAAGGGGAAGCGGTCGAGCCCCCGCGAGGTGGAAATGATCACGGGCGCGACCATCTCCTCGAAGGCCGTCATCCGGATCATCAATGACGCCCTCGAGCGGCTCGGGCCGCTCGTCGACGGGTACACGCAGGAGGGCAAGGGATGAGCCAGGAGATGTCCCCGCCGCCACCGCACCCCGCCGCCCACGGCGCGGACGGTTTGGCGGAACGTCGCAGAGCCGTGCCGCCGAACGTCGATCTCGTCAAGGGAGTCTGGCGCGAGAACCCGGTGCTCATCCAGCTCCTCGGCCTCTGCCCGACGCTGGCGGTGACCAACTCGGTCGCGAACAGCGTCGTGATGGGAATCGCCACCTTCTTCGTCCTGGTCGGATCGAGCCTGCTCGTGTCGACGTTCCGGCGGCGGATACCGAACGAGGTCCGCATCGCTACCTACATCCTCATCATCGCCACGTTCGTGACGATCGCGGAGTTCGCGCTGCAGGCGCTGGTGCCCGGCATCTACAAGGCGCTCGGTCCGTTCGTCGCGCTCATCGTCGTCAACTGCATCATCCTCGGCCGCCAGGAAGCGTTCGCGGGGAGGAATCCGGTGGGCCGTTCCGTGCTCGACGCGGTCGGCATGGGCGCCGGCTTCATGATCGCGCTGCTGATCATGGGATCGGTGCGCGAAATCCTCGGCAGCGGCACCTTCCTCGGCGTGAGCCTCTTCGGCCCGCGCTACGAGCCGTGGGTGATCATGGTTCTGCCGCCGGGCGGCTTCTTCACCCTGGCGTTCGTGCTGCTCACGATCTCGTGGTGGAAACGACGCCAGCCGGCGCTGGCCAAGGCGGCGGAGCCGCGCGGGCTCGTCGTGGCGGAAAGGGCGGCATGATGGGCGACCTCGTCTGGATCTTCTTCTCGTCCATGGTGGTGAACAACTTCACGCTCATGCTCTTCCTCGGCCTCTGCCCGTTCCTCGGCGTGTCGGGGAAGATCGAGACGGCCCTGCGCATGGGCGCCGCCAATACCTTCGTGCTGGTGATGACGTCGTTGGCGGTGTGGGTCCTCAACACCTTCATCCTGTCCCACGCCCCGTACCTGCGGCTCATCGCCTTCATCATCGTGATCGCCTCGCTCGTGCAGATCGTCGAGATGGTGATCAAGAAGCTCTCCCGGGCGCTCTTCCGCGCGCTCGGCATCTACCTGCCGCTCATCACCACGAACTGCGCGATCCTCGCGCTGGCGATCTTCCAGACCAACCGCGACTATACTCTCGCCCAGGGCCTGGTGTTCGCGGTCGGCTCGGGTGGGGGCCTGGCGCTCGCGCTGGTGCTGATGGCGTCGATCCGCGAGAGCGTGGAGCTCGCCGACGTGCCGGCGCTGGCCCAGGGCACGGCGCTCGTTCTGTTCATCGCCGGCAGCCTTTCGCTCGCGTTCATGGGCTTTGCCGGGCTGCTGAGCTCGGGGTAGCGCGCATGACGATCCTCGATGGAGTCCGACCATGATCGACACGGATCGAGTGAAGACGCCGGACTTCTCCCGCCGAGAGGTACTCGCCCTCGGCGTGGGGGCGTTCGTGGTGGCGACGATGCCGCTCGCCGCCCGCGCGCGCCGAGTGCTGGTGCGCCGGACGCTGCCCGTGATGGGCACCATCGCCGAGTTCGCCGTGGTGCACCGCGACCCCGCGCGGGCGCATGCCGCCATCGACGCGGCGATGGCGGAGCTCCGCCGGGTCGATCGGCTGATGTCGCGCTTCTCGGAGACCTCCGAGGTGGGGTGCGCGAACCGCCTCGCCGCCGTGCGACCGGCGGCCGTGAGCGTCGCGACGGCGGGCGTGATCCGCGAGGCGCTCGGCTGGGCCGCGGCCACCGCGGGCGCGTTCGACCCCTGCATCGGGCGCGCGACCCGGATCTGGGACGTCGCACGCCGTCACGTCCCGCCGCCGCAGGCACTGGTACGGCCCCTGGCCGGCCGCGGCTTGTACCGCGCCCTCGACCTCGCGACCTGGCGCGGCGAGCCGGTCGTCGGCTTCGCCGACGCCGACGTCGAGCTCGACCTCGGCGGGATCGCCAAGGGCTACGGCGTGGATCGCGCCGCGGAGGCACTGCGCCGCCAGGGCGTCCACCAGGCGATCGTCAACGTCGGCGGCGACCTCTACGCGCTCGGCGAGGCCGGGGACGGCGAACCCTGGCGCGTCGGCATCCGCGATCCGCACGACCCCGCAGCCCTGGCGGGCGAGATCGAGGTGCGCGATGCCGCGGTCGCCACGTCCGGCGACTACGTCCAGTACTTCGAGCACCGCGGGCGGCGCTATCACCATCTGCTCGACCCCGGAACCGGGGCGCCCCGTCTCACCGCGGTGCGCAGCCTGACGATCCAGGCCGACACCTGCCTCGTCGCCGACGCCGCGGCAACCGCGCTCTACGGGATGCCGCGAGCCGAAGCCGAGGGCGTACTGCGGGCCCATGCGCCGGACGCGCGGCTGGTCCGTGAGATCGGCGGCCGTGCGTGAGGATCGCGGCGGCCCCGCCGCTTCGTCCCGGGGCCGCCCCGCGACGCGCGTCGGGGCCTAATCGTCGTCGTAGGGGCGTACGACGACGCGCGCGCCATTGTGGATGAAGAAGCTGCGGATCACGCCGTCCCAGTCGTGCGCCGCGCGCGCGTCGGCGGTCATCTCCTTGGCGATCTGCTTCGACATGCGCATGAAGTCGACCTTGACGCCCTTCTCGCCGACGGCGGCGGCGATCACGGCGTCGGGATCCTTGCCGGCTCGGTCGCAGAACGTACGCAGGACCTCGAGCCGGCCCTTCCACTCGCTTTCGGCCAGCCGGTAGTAGCGATTGACGTTGTCGATCCAGCGGCTGACGGTCAGGTAGCTGCGAAGGTCTTTCATCCCGCGGCCCACTCGCTCAGATCGGGTAGCCGAGCTCGCGACCGATGCGCATCAGCTCCTCGAAGCGACCGGGCTTCGGCGTGGCGGCCCGGATCAACCCCTCCTTCTTCAGCTCCTCGACGACCTTCGCGTCGCGCGGGAACGGGGTCCCATAGCGCCCCTCGCTGAACAGCCGCTCGAACGGCAGGCGCGGCCGCTGACCGCCCGCCTCGATCTCCTCGAGCGGATGCCCGACGAGCTGCACCCACACCGCATCCCAGCTCTCGGGGATGCCGAGCACGCGCCGCACGTCCTCCACCTTGTCGACGCCAGCGCAGCTGTGCAGACAGGTGCCGAGCCCCTCGTTGACCGCGGCCAGCACGGCGACCGAGCAGGCGCCTACGGTCTCCTGACGCGCGATCATCGCGCTCACCTCGCGCGGCATTCCGTGGATGATCTGCTCGATGTTGGCCATGCCTTCCGGGGCCACCTCGCCGCGCAGAATCGAGCCGTCGACGGTCTCGTGCGTCCAGCCGTAGAACGTCGGCATCGCGCCCACGTCGATCAGCTCGTGCACGCGGGCGCGGAAGGCTTCGGGGCGCGCCGCATCGGTGTCGGCGCACCAGTAGATCCACACCGGCGCCTGCGCGTGCGCGGCCTGATAATTGTCGGCGGCGAGCAGCGTCTTGCGGTCGGCGGAGGACAGCTTGTCCTGCTCGATCACGATCGCCCGCCACGGTTGCAGGTTTCCCGGGCAGGTGGTGGCCGTGCGCACGACCTCGAGGATGCGCTGCACCCGCCGCCGGTCGACCGGCTTCTTGCGGTCGAAGATGCGGATGCTGCGCCTCAAACCGCAGACTTCGAGAAACTCCATGGTCTCCTCCTTGTCGGGCGGCGCGCCATTCAGCGCGGCGCGGCTGGGTCGTCCGCATCGTCACCGGGCGGAACGATTTCGATGAAGCGGGTCTTGTGCTCGCTGCGCGGCAGCTCTCCGGGCTCGAGCCAGGTGATCCTCGGGGTGAACTTCAGCCGCTCGTGCATGGCACGCTCGATCTCGGCCTCGAGCGCCGACAGCGCGACGCGCGCCGTGTCCGCGCCGCGCTCGATGCGGAGCTTGAGCGGGGGCACGACCCGCGGCGGCTTCTCGTCGAGGCGGATGCGAAACTCGCCGGTCACGCGCGGAATGAAGCCCGAGATCACGCTGTCGATCGCCGCCGGGTAGACGATCACTCCCTTGACCTTCAGCATGTCGTCGACGCGGCCGACGATGCGATAGCGAAGCCCCGTCGCGCCGCAGGCGCAGGGAGAGACGGTCACGCGGTGGATGTCGCCGAGCGAGAGGCGAGTCCAGCCGAAGCCGCCGCCGATCAGCGACGTGAACACCGCCTCGCCCTCGGCGCCGTCGACCAGCGGAATCGGCTCGTGCGTCGCCGGGCTCACCAGCTCGTAGATCACCAGATCGTCGCCGATCCAGTGCATCCCCGGGTACTCCGGCCAGTCGCAGGAGACGCCGAGACCGGCGCCGAGGTCGTAGAGCTTGCCGCCGTAAGCGGACTCGATGCGACGCCGCACCTCGGGAATCCCCGCGCCCGGCTCGCCGCCGCACATGAGGATCTTGATGCCGAGCGAGTCGACCGGCGCGCCGAGGATCTCCGGCGCGCGCTCGATCAGGTGCTCGGCGAGGGACGGCGTGCACATCAGGACGTTGCCTTTGAAGAAGCGGGCGGTCTTCAGGATCCGCGCCACGCCCGACTCCGCGCCCACCGGGATCTGCAGGACTCCGTCACGCAGGCACTGGAGGATCGGCACGCCGGCCAGGAACATCGACAGCGCGAAGGCGTGCACCACGCGGTCGCCGCGCCGCACCCCGCAGCGCCACCGCGCCCGCGCCACGAACTCTCCCCACAGCGCGTCGATGTCCTGCCACGTCAGCGGATAGGGCTGGGGGTCGCCGGTCGTCCCGGAGGTGGCCGCCATGGTGACGAGCTGGTCGAGCGGCACGGGCAGCGTTTCGTCGAGCAGGCGGTAGACGTCGTTCTCGCACGCCTCGATGAGGTCGCGATAGTCCCCCTTGGTGAACACCGGCATGACCCTCGCCCAGTCCTCCAGCGAGTTCACGTCGCCCGGCCGCGCGCCGCGCTGCTCCATGCGGCGCCGGAAGTACGGGGCATGCTCCCAGAGCTGCGCGACCCGCTGCCGCAGGCGCTCGAGCTGCAGGCGGCGCATGGGCTCGGTGCCGAGCATGCCCTCCATCTCGGCGTTCCAGTAGCGGGCGTCGCTGGGGGGAAGAGTCATGCCCGGGGTCTCTGGACGTCGTCGATGCCGCTCGAGGCTGGTACCATCCCGAAAATAATGGTACCGACGGTTACGACGTTCCGTTCCGGCGGTCAAGCGGAAACTGTTGCGCGTTCTCCCATGCCGACGCCTTGGTCATGATCCGCGCGATCCACGGGGCCCGCTCCTCGACCTCCGGTTCCCCGCGCGCGCCGCGGTCTCCGTCGCCGCGCGCCCGCCGCACGCTGGAGGCGCTCGAGGAGATCTTCTTGCGCGAAGGATTTCGGCGCATCAGCGTCGGCGAGATCGCCGCCCGACTGCACTGCTCGCGCCGTACGCTCTACGAGCTTGCCGCCGCCAAGGAAGACCTCTTCCTGCTCGTGCTCGACACGTTCCTGCGACGGATCCGCCGGCTCGGCGACGAGGCGGCGCTCGGCGCCGCCGACCTCGCCGGCCGCATCGAGCGCTACCTCGCCCCGGGGATCCGCGAGACGGCGCGCGCCTCGAACGTCTTCTTCGCCGACGTGGCCGGGCTGCCGCCCGCCCGGCGGCTGTTCGACGCGCACCAGCAGGCGCGCATCGCCGGGCTGCGCGCGATGGTCGCCGAGGGGGCGCGGCGGGGGGTCTTCCGCGGCTTCGATCCGCACCTGGTCGCCGAGGTGTTCATCGGCGCCTACCGCCGGGTGTCCCAGCCGGACTTTCTCGCCGCGGCGAACCTGTCGATCACCGAAGCGTACGCGGAGCTGAGCCGCCTGCTGCGGCACGGACTGCTGCACCCGGAGAACGGCAAGGCCGGCGCCGCGCGCAGGTCGCGGGCCCGGCGGTCCAGCCAGTCGAGATCCCGAGCGCATCGTTGAGAGCGCCGCGGTCGATCAGCGCCGGACCACGTAGCCGACGGCTTCGCGGTCCCAGGTGGCCGGCGTCTTTCCCCGCCGGCGCAGCTCTTCCTTCTGCAGCTTCCCGGTGGCGGTCTTCGGCAGCGCGGGCACGAACTCGACGAAGCGCGGCACCGCGAAGCGCGGCATGCGGTCCTGACAGTAGTCGAGCAGCGCCTCCGGAGTGACCTCTTCGCCGGCCCTCGGCACGACGTAGGCCTTCACCTCGTCCTCGCCGCCGAGATCGGTCGCTTTGACCGCCACGACGGCGCTCTCCGCGACTTGCGGGTGCGCGCCGATCACCTGCTCGATCTCGAAGGAGGAGATGTTCTCGCCGCGGCGGCGAATGCAGTCCTTGATGCGATCGACGAAGAACAACCGCCCCTGCTCGTCGAAGCGGCCGGCATCCCCGGTGTGGAACCACAGGTTCTGCCACGCCTCGACCGTCCTGTCCGGCATCCGCTGGTACCCGGCCATGAAGCACCACGGCTCTTTCGGCCGCACCACGATCTCGCCGACCTGCCCATGTCCCAGCGGGCGGTCGTCGGCATCGACGATCCGCAGCTCGAAGAAGTCGTCGAGCACGCGGCCGGCGCAGCCCGGCTCGAGCGGATCGTCCGGGTCGGTGTAGGCGACGATGTTGACCTCCGTCATGCCGTAGCCCTGCACGAGCGGCACGCCAAAGCGCTGCTCGAACGCCCTGCCCCACTCGGCGGCGATCGGCACCGCCATCATCGCCCGCAGCCGATGGTCGCGGTCGTTCGCGGTCGGGGGCTGGCGGAAGATGAACTCCGGCATCACGCCGAGCCCGTTGGTCAACGTCGCCCCGCAGCGCCTCACGTCATCGAGCCAGCGCGACGGGCTGAAACGGCGCACGATCGCCACACGCGCGCCGGCGATCAGGCTGCCGACGGTCTGCATGAACAGGGCGTTCGAGTGAAACATCGGCATGCAGACGTAGTAGACGTCGTCCTCCACGATCTCGAGCCGCCGCGCCAGGCCGTAGCCCATCAGGTAGGCGTGGGCGTGCGGCACGAGCACGCCCTTGGAAGGACCGGTGGTGCCCGAGGTGTAGATCACCGTGGAGATGTCGCGCGGCGACGGCGAGGCGAGCGCGGGCGGGGTCGTCGAACTCGGCCGCAGGTCCTCGAGATCCACGAGGCGCGGTCCGCGCAGCGCGTCGACGGGGTGCTCTCCCCGACCGACCACGATCGCCGCCTCGACGCCCGACAAGTCGATGCCGGAGAACGCCTTGGCCAGCTCCCGATCGACCGCGATGATCCGCGGCGCGCTGTTGCGCAGCTGGTGCTCGAGGAACGCCCCCTTGAGCTCGGTGTTCACCGCCACGAACACGGCACCGACCCGGTTGGCGGCGATCAGCAGGGGCAAGAACGCGGGGCCGTTCAGCAGCAGCGCGAGCAGACGATCGCCCGGGCGCAGGCCGAGATCCGCGAGCGCGTGCGCGAGCCGCGAGCTCTCCCGCTCGAGCGCGGCGAACGACACGACCGTGCCGTCCTCGAAGCGCATGAACTCGCGCTCGCCCAGGCGTTCGGCCTGCCGCCGCACGAGCTCCACCAGCGTCCAGCGATCGTTCGGAAGGTTCAGCACCGGTTCAGCTCAGCCATTGGTGCAAGCTCCGTCCGGCGGCGACGATCGCGGCCGGCTCGATGCCGGCGGGCATCTCGCCGAAGAGCAGCGCCCGCGGCGGCACCGGGGCGGGCGGCGCGGCACCCGACCAGAACGCCGCCCCGAGGCCGCCTCCGACCAGCTCGCCGCGGCGCCACGCTTCGCAAAGCTCCCCGAACGGCGCGTCGCCGACCAGGCGAATCTCCGCAGCGCCCGCCCCCTCGGCGATCCCGCCGACCACCGCCGCGCGGCGCCAGCCGTACATCTCGGCGTTGCGAAACACCGGCGCGACCACCTTGTCGGGAACGCTCGCGCCGGACAGGTCGACGGCCACGAACGCCAGGTCGGCCTCGCGGAGGCCCTGCAGGAACGAAGCGAGCTGCAGCCCGGCCTTGAGGACGCCGCGCTCGCTCGCGTCCCCCAGGCTCGCGGCCGCCTCCGCCGGCCCCGGCAGGCCGATCCCCCACTCGGCCCGGCCGCGCACCGCATCGCTCGTCGCCTGCGTCGTCTCGCGCAGCAACTCGGCCCAGCCGTCGCCGCGTCCGAGCACCGCCTTCCATCCCGCCGCCGGGTCGCTGCGGCGGCGCAGCGCCGCGAGGTCGAGCTGCACGTGGGTGAGCGGCAGCACCGACAGCAGCTCCCGCAGGGCGTTGCGCACCGCGGCGGGCTCGTTCCACACCCGGGCGCCGAGTCCGGAGAGGCTTTCGAGGCCGTGCGCCACGCGGACCCAAACCGTACGCTCGCCTCGCAGCATGGCCGTCGCACCCGCTCGCGCCGCCCCCGCGCTACCGGGCGAGCTCGACCCCCAGCTCGCGCAGCTTCTGCTCGAGCTCCGCGATGCGCACCTCGCGCGGGTCGGTCATCATGATCCCCGGGCAGGTCCCGCGCGCCATCTTGTTCGCCGGGCCGCCGAGGTAGATCGTCTCCCGGTCGCCCCACGGCCCGTAGTACGGCAGCCCGGCCGGCGGTTCCTCGGTCACCCACTGCTTCACGAACTCGTCGAACGGACGCCCGCGCCGCTTGCGGGCCTGCCGCTCCGCCTCCCGCCGGCGCTCGGTCGCCTCCACGTCCACCGACAGGGTTCGTTCGTCGTAGGCGACGAGGTAGACCTCCTTGGCGGTGAGGTGGGAGATCAGCTGATCGCGCAGGTCGCTCATCACCGCGTCGGGATCCCGCTCGAGCGGATCGCCGTAGCCGCCCCCCGCCCCCTGGCAGATCATGTACAGCTCGCCCTGCTTGACGATCTCGAACTGCATCCCCATGTGGTGCGTGGAGTACCTGGCGTCCGCGAACGGCTGTTCGTTCATGATCCCCGGGATCGTCCACTTCGACTCGGGAAGGTCCTTGAGCTTCTCGAACGCGTTGACGCCCTTCACCTTGCACAACGGGTAGGACGGCGCGCCGTAGCCGCCGAACAAGCCGTAGACCGTGGGGAACTTGGAGCCGGTGCAGGTGGTCATGAAGCCGAACATGTCCGAGCGGCGCACCGTCCCGATCACCTGATAGCCGCTGCCGCCGCGGAATTTCCCGAAGCCCTGATTGTCCTGCATCAGCCGGTGCGGCACGATCTTCACGATCGGCGTCTCTTCCTCGATGATCTCGTTCTCGCCGAGGTCGGTCATCGCCGCGAAGATCGGCGCGATCGAGTGCTCGCCGTCCTCGTCTTCGCGCGCGCCGCCGGACATGCCGTTCAGGTCGGCGCACAGGTTGCCGACGATCTCGCCGTACTGGTTGAGACCGCCGTAGATGAACGTGGTGATCATGTTGTACCAGGGGGCAAGCAGCTTCGTGTAGCGCTTGGGCGTGGGGTAGAGAAACTTCGCCACGCACATCTGCAGCGCGGTGAACCCCGGGAAGAACGTCATCATGCTCTGCGCGTTCGGCGCCTCCGGCGTCGAATCGAGCGCCGAGCCCCAGTCGCTCATCAGCCGCATCGGCGCGAACACGGCCTGATTGCGCGGCAGGTCCGGCCAGACGAACGTCAGGAAGACCTGCGCGAGCATGCCCTTCAGGGCGTGGAGCTGCGTGTTGATCGAGCGGTTGATGAACTGCGGGCTGGTGCCGCGGAAGTCGAGAATCAGCTCGTCGTCCTTCTTTCGCGCCTCGAGCGCGATCTTGATGAGCGCGTTCTCGCGCAGCGTCGAGTCGGTCCAGGCGATCGACCGCACGGTGCCTTCCGGCCACGCCCGCAGCCGGCGGCGCACCTCCGCCTCGGTGTCCTCGAGCGTCCAGCGCAGCGTCGAGACGATCGCGTCCCAGCCGTACTCCTGGGCGACCTGCTCGATCCGCTCCTTCATCTTGAGGCACGCCGAGAGACGTATCTTCATGTCCTGGATCTGCAGCATCGGGTCACGCACGCTGTTCTGCAGCCAGGTGACGATGTCCCGCTTGTGCTGGTAGTTCTCGCCGATCTTCACCGGCGGCATGCGGATGCCTTCCATGTAGGGCGACTCGGCGGCCGACGGCATGCCGCCCGGCTCCACCGAGCCGTTCTCGCCCTCGTGGACGATGACGATCACCCACAGCGCCAGCCGCCCCTCGTCGTCGAACACGGGCAGGATCGTGTTCTGGTCCGGGGTGTGGATGTTGCCGTAGCGCGGGTCGGTCGAGGTGAAGATGTCTCCCGGCCTGATGCCGACGGTCGGCTCGTCCTTCCAGTACTTGAGGATGTAGCGCAGCATCGGCTGGCAGACGACCGAGAACAGCAGGACGCCGCCGGTCGAGGCCGCGGCGAGGTCGCCCGACGCCGTGAACACGCCCGCCACCAGGTCGCCCCACTTCGCCCCGGGCGCCGCGCCGGTCTGCTCGAGCTGATCGAACGCTTCCTCGGCGATCACGTCGAGCTTGCTGCGCACCAGGCCGATCTCGTGCGGGTCCTTGTGGTCGCGCATCACCCGCTCCTCGCGGTCGTCGCGCGGCGCGAGCCCGTGGTCCTTCAGGATCTCGCGGTCGGGGCCCAGGAAGACGACGGTGTCTTCGAGGAACTTCTCGAGCTTGGTCTTGGCGACGGCCATGGTGCCTCCTCGCGCGTTCGCGTTCCGGGGCGCGCCTCCTGCCGAGGAACCCCGCCCCTCCCCCTTTACCGCCCCCGTCCCTTGCCATCCGTCATCCACACCTCGCCCGCCGACCCCAGCCGGAACTCCCAGCCGGGCTCGACCACGAACGTGGTGTGCGGCGCCTCGACGATCGCCGGGCCGTCGATGACGGCGCCGGCCTGCAAGTCGGTCCAGCGGTGGATGGCGGTGTCCACCGGATCCTTCTCGGTCCAGAAGTGGCAGGCGCGGCGGTATCGGGCGGCCGGCCGTGACTCGGCCGCGCCGTTCTGGCCGGCGAGCGGGATCTTCTCGGCCGGCACCCACGACAGCACGCGCACCGCGATGATCTTGATGCCCGCCTCGGGCGCCGCGGCGCCGGCGCCGAAGCGCTTCGCGTAGGTGTGGCTGAACACCTCGATCATGGCGAGCACGTCGTCCACGTCCTTCAACCGCTGGACGGGCGACAGCACCGAGAGCTGCACGAGCTGGTTCCCGTAGCGCATGTCGAACTCGATCTGGTTCCGCACGTCCTTCGCCGCGAAGCCCTGGCGCGTCAGGTCCGCCAGGCCGAGGGCCTCCAGCTCCTCGATCATCGCGTTCACCCGGCTCGTGTCGAGCGTCATCTCGCGCGTCAGCGGATTGTAGACCACCAGGTAGGCCGAGCGCTCGTGAATGTGCAGCTGGCCGAGGTTGCCGGCGCCGAACGCCGAGAACACCGAGGCGAACGGCGGAATCAGCACGCTCTTCACCTCGAGAGCGCGCGCGAAGCCGCAGCAGTGGACCGGCCCGCCGCCCCCGTAGGACAGGAGCTTCAGGCTCTTCGGATCGAAGCCGCGCGTCGCCACCTCCTTGTAGATGGCATCGGCCATGTTGGCGTCGACCTTCCGCTTGATCAGCTTCGCGGCCTCGAGGACGGAGATGCCGAGCGGCTCGGCGACGTGCTCCTCGATCGCCAGCTCGGCGAGCGAGGCGTCGAGCGAGATCGTGCCGTCGGCATAGTACTCGGGATCGAGGTAGCCGAGCACCAGGTCGGCGTCGGACACGGTCGGCTGACTGCCGCCGCGGCCGTAGCAGGCGGGTCCGGGGTCGGAGCCCGCCGAGTCGGGGCCGACCTCCACGGTGCGCCATAGCCGATCGTACCGAGCGATCGACCCGCCGCCGGCTCCGAGCGTCTGCAAGTAGACCATCGGAGTCGACACCAGCCAGCGGTCGACCACCGGGTGGAAGTCGTAGATCCAGGTGCCGTCACGCTCGATGATGCCGATGTCGAACGACGTGCCGCCCATGTCGGTGGCGACGATCAGCGGGATGTCGTACTCGCGCGCGAGGTGCTGCGAGGCGGCGAGGCCGGCGACCGGGCCCGAGTGGATGGTCTGCAACGCGTGGGTGGACTCGAGCGAAGCCATGCCGCCGGTGTTGTGGATGAGCAGCACGGGCCGGTCGTAGCCGCGGTCGCGCAGGCCGTCCTCCAGCGTACCGAGCGAGTAGAACATGTGCTCGTGGAGAAATCCGCACACCACCGCCGCCATCGTACGCGCGTACTCCGACTTCCGGCGCGAGATGCGATGCGAGAGGATGACGGGAAACGACCCGAACAGGCTCGACGGGTACTCGTCGCGGATCACCTCCTCGACGCGCTCCTCGTGCGCCGGATTCACCACCGAGTTCACCAGCGCGACCACGAACGCCTCCGCCCCGTTGTCGACCAGCCGGCGGATCTTCACACGGACGTCCTCGATGTCGAGCGGCAGCAGCACCTCGCCCAGGTAGTCCATCCGCTCCTGGATGCCGACGACCAGCGACTGCGGCACCAGCGGCCGCGGCCGGGTCGCGCGCGGCAGATCGACCTGCAGGTGCCGCGGCAGGCCCTCACCGTAGCCGCGCCCCCGCGAGAGCCGCAGGCCGCTCTCGAATCCCATCGTTACCAGCACGCCGATGCGCGGCCCCTTGCGCTCGATCAACGCGTTGGTGCCGAGCGTCGTGCCGTAGCGCACGGAGTCGACCCCGGCGAGCAGTTCTTCGGCGGGCACCCCGGCCTCGCCGGCGGCGCGGCTGACGGCGTCGAGGAAGCCGACGGAGAGGTTGTGGTGGGTGGTGAGCGACTTGGCCTCGATGTGACGGCCGTCCCACTCGAGGAAGCAGTCGGTGAACGTTCCGCCGATGTCTACCGATAGGCGACGCACGTGATCCCTCCGATCCCCCGCAGGCGCATCCGTCCGACGCCCGTGCCAGCCGCCGAGCCACGAGCGGTTCGCGTCACGGCTTCGGCTCCTGCCCGGAGCCGGCGAAGCGCTTCTTCAGATCGTCGACGTCGAGCTCGATGTCGTGCGTCGGCGGGTGGCCCGGCGGCAGGTACTCGGTCTCGACCTGGGTTCCGCAGCCGGGGCAATAGTATTCGAGAATGCGGCACCACTTGGAGTCGGGCGCGAAGGTGTAGCGGTAGCGCTCGGCGTCGAGGATCGGTCGATGAATCTCGCGCGGGTCGCGGTCGTGGACCAGCAACCCCCGCTTGTAGTTGTCGCGCGCCGATCCCAGGTCGCGCCGGCAGCGCCGGCAGCGCCAGCGTTCCCGGTCGAGATCGATCTCCAGGTACTCCGTGATCGCGACTTGCATGACCTCTCCTTATCGCGTCAGACGTAGCCCGAACCCGGTCTCCGCGATGCTCCATCCCTCGGGAACGAGCGCGCTCCAGAACGGAGTCTCGAGCAAGCAAGGGCCGCTCGACGCAGTGCCGGCGGCGAGACCGCCGGCGTCGAGCACGCGCAGGGTCGCCAGCTCGCCTCCGACCAGGGCCCGACGCTCCGTCGGCGGACCGGCCGCCCCATCGCGCGCCACCCGCGGAAACCCGGAAGCGCCGCTGGCGCCGAGCGCGAAGCGGTAGTCGAGCGCGAATCGCCCGCCGCGCTGGCGCAGCTCGTCGGGCGGCTGCAGCGGGTCGGCGACCGGCACCTCGCGCGATCCGTTTTCCTCGCGCAGCCGCACCGCGCCCCGGCACGCGGCGCTCGGCACGCTCTCGCCGAACATGTCCCGCTCCGCGCGCGCGCGCAGATCGCCGATCGTCGAGCGCCATCGCTCGCCGGGCGTCGGCGTGCCGAGCAGGGTGCGGTACTCGTGCGCGAGCTCGGCGAAGCCGACGCCGAGCGCGCTGAAGCTCGACGAGGCCGGCGGCACGATCAGGCGGCGCAGACCGACGCGCTCCGCGACCAGACACGATAGCAGCGGGCCCGATCCGCCGAACACCACGAGCGCGGCCTGATCTGCGGCCCACCCCCGCGCGCCGAGCACGAAGCGCACCTCGGCGGCCAGCCGGTCGGCGAACGCCTCGATCATCGCCGCCGCGCCGGCGTGGGCGCCGGCGAGGCCGAGCGGCTTGGCGATCCGCTCGGCGATCGCCGCCTCGGCGAGAGCGGGCTGCAAGTCGATCGCTCCCGCCGCGAAGCGCTTGGCGTCGAGGTAGCCCGCGAGCAGCGCCGCGTCGGTGAGCGTCGGCTCGCTGCCGCCGCGGCCGAAGCACACCGGGCCGGGCAGCGCACCGGCGCTCTCGGGCCCGATGCGCAGCGCTTCCCCCTCGACGCGAAACAGTGATCCGCCGCCGAGCGCCGCGGTGCGCAGCTGAGGAAACGAGAAGCTGAGCGGCAGGCCGTGCACCGACCCGAACAGATCCATACCGGGACGCGTGCCGTCGATCACCCCGAGGTCCGAGCTCGTGCCGCCGACGTCGACGGTGACGAGGCGCGGCTCGCCGGCCAGACGCGCGAGCGCCGCCGCGCCCGCCAATCCGCCCATCGGCCCGGAGTCGAGAGTCTTGACCGCGGTGGTCTTGGCGACGCGGCCGGTCGCGCCGTCGTTGCGCATGATGCGCAGCGGCTGCGCCACGTGCCGATCGCGCACCCACCCCTCCGCGTGATAGAGGAAGCGAGCCATCTCGCGGTGCAGGAACCCGTTGAGGATCGCGGTCGCGGTCCGGCGCGCATCGTCGGGATCGGCGCACAGCTCGCGCGAGTACAGCACCGGTACCGAGCCGAGCAGGTGGCCGGGGAGCAGCTTCATGTGCGTGCGCTTGAACTCCTGCTCCGTCCGCTCGCCCCACGGCTCGGGCAGGGAGACGACGATCCACTGGGCGCCGCGACCGAGCAGCTCGCGGATCGCCTGCAGGATGCGGATCTCGATCTCGGCGCTCTGCCCCTCGCCGAGCGCGAAACCGGTGGCGCGGTTCCCGACCAGCGCCTCGACCAGCTCCGCATTCGCGCCGCGCAGGCCGTAGAGGTCCTTCGTTCCGTCGGGGCCGACGATCACGCCGACCCGCACTCCCTTGCGCACCAGCAGCGCGTTGGTGCCCGAGGTGGTGGAGTAGCGGACCTCCTCGACCCGGCGCAGCAGCTCCCCCTCGGAGGGGAACCCCGCCGCGCGGGCGAGGCCGCGGAAGACCTCGACGAAGCATCGCATCAGGTCGTACGGGGTGGTGAGAACCTTCACGGCGTGCAACGTGCCGTCGGCGAGCAGGCAGCCGTCGGTGAACGTGGAGCCGTTATCGATCGTGACCATCCAAGCCATGAACGTTCTCCCGTCGCGAACCGCTTGACCGATTGGTTCTCCCGGTACTAGGATCGCGCGCGGAGTACCACGAGGCCGGATGCAGCGTCAAGCACAATCTTCGCCCTCGGGCGCCGGGGCCGCGAGAGGTCCCTCGGCGCGGCTCGAACGGCTCTACGAGGAGCTCGAGCATCTGTTTCTGCGCGAGGGCTTCCTGCATTTCCGCACCGAAGAGCTCGCCCGGCACCTGCGCTGCTCGAAGCGCGCGCTCTATCAGATCGCGCCGAGCCGCGAGGACCTGTTCGAGCTCGTCGTCGAGCGCTGGCTCGCCAAGCTGCGCCGCGCCGGCGCCGAGGCCGCGGCGCAGGCGAGCGATCCGCTCGCCGAGGTCACCGGTTATCTCGGCGCCGCGATCGTCGCCACGCGCAACGCGGGGCCGCAATTCGTTCGCGATCTGTCGAGGTTCCCGGCCACGTATCGCCGCCTGATGAGCCACCAGCGCGAGCGGATCGCCGGGCTCGAGCGCTTGATCGAGAGGGGAACCACGCGCGGCAACTTCCGCGGCGTACACGCCAAGCTGCTCGCCGAGGTGATGCTCAACGCGGTCGCGCAGATCGTCGACCCCGAGCTGCTCGCGCGGGTCGGGCTGACCATGTCGCAGGCCTTCGCCGAGCTGTACGACATCGTCGAGCACGGGCTGTTGCCGCGCGACGAGGGCGCGCCGCGGAGAACGCCGGCGCCCCCCTCGCGCGTAGCCCGGCGCCGCCGGCGAAGCGCGGAGCGAGCGCTCAGCGCCCGAGGATAGTGACGCAGCAGGCGGCTTCTTCGATGCCGTAGATTCCGCCGCCGTTCTCGGCGATCGCGAAGCGAGCCCCTTCGACCTGACGGGCGCCGGCCTCTCCCCGCAGCTGCGTCACCAGCTCGAAGATCTGGCCGAGCCCGGTAGCGCCGATCGGATGTCCCTTCGATTCGAGGCCTCCCGAGGGATTGATCGGAATCCGCCCGCCGATCGCGGTCTCGCCGCGGGCCGCCGTCGGGCCGCCGTCGCCGAACGCGCAGAAGCCGAGTGTCTCGGTCTGGATGATCTCACCCATCGCGGTGGCGTCGTGGACCTCGGCCAGCGACATGTCCTCGGGGCCGAGGCCCGCCTGCGCGTAGGCCTGCAGCGCCGCGCGCCGCCCGATGTGCTTCCCGACTTCTTCGGGCCGCCGCTCGA
>JACPRU010000064.1 GCA_016189835.1 Deltaproteobacteria bacterium
CTGATTCCGATGAAGCGCGAGCCCGACTTCGCCGGGCACCGCCTCGCGCTGCCGATGGTCGAGCTGGACAGCATCGGCGCGGGAGCGGGCACGGCCGTCCGCGTCGACCGCTTCCAGCGGGTCGAGCTCGGCCCCGACAGCGCGGGCAGCGACGTCGGCATATGCTTCCGCTACCCCGAGATCACGATCAGCGATCTCAACGTCGCGCTCGGCTTCTTGAATCCGCACAACTTCCTCGGTGGCAACATCCGGCTCGATCGCCAGGCGTCGCTCGAAGCGATCGAGGAGCGGCTCGCCCGGCCGCTCGGCGTGGACGTCAATCGCGCGGCCGAGGGCGTGCTCGAGCTGCTGCACGGGCAGATGCGCGACGCGATCCGCAACACGCTGCTCGCGCGCGGCTACAGCCCGGCCGACTACACGCTGTTCGCCTACGGCGGCGCCGGCCCGCTCCACCTGCGGGGCATCGCCGACAGCGGCTTCCGCGGCGTGGCGACCTTCCCGTGGGCGGCCGCGTTCTCGGCCTTCGGGGTGGCCTGCTGCAGCATCGCGCGGCGCTACTCCGCCGGCGTCAGCGCCTACGTGCACCCCGGTTGGGATGCGGCCACCAAGGCGGCGACCGGCCAGCAGTTCTCGGCCGTGTTCCGCGAGCTCGAGGCGCAGGCGCGGCGCGAGATGCAGGCGGCGGGGATCGAGGAGTCCGACATCCGCTTCCGCTACGCGATGTTCGCCCGCTACATGGGGCACCTCGAGCCGCTCGAGGTGCCGCTGCCGAACGGCACCTTCGCGGGCGCGGCCGACGTCGACGCGGCGCTGCGCGCCTTCGAGAACACCTACGTCAAGATCTACACCGACGCGGGCCGCTTCCCCGAGGCGGGCTACTTCATCAGCGAGTTCATCCTCGAGGCGATCGCTCCGAAGCCTTCGCCGGAGATCCCCGAATACCACGAGATGCGCGAGGCGCCCGACGCCGACGCGGTGAAGGGCGAGCGCAAGGTGTACTTCGGGCACTGGGTGCAGACGCGGATCTACGAGATGGACCGCCTGCGTGCCGGCAACTGCATCAAAGGCCCGGCGATCGTCGAGGATCCGATGACGACGCTGGTGCTGCCGCCGGGGCGGCAGATCAAGCTCGATCAGTACCGCATCATCTGGTACGGAGAGGCCCGCTGACCCGCGGGCCGGCGAAGGTGGGGAGGCGGTGATGCTGGCGGGAAGCACCGCGGTCATCGTCGGAGCGGGCGGCGGCATCGGTTCCGCGGTCGCCCGCTCGATGGCCGCGCCGGGGATCCGGCTCGGCTTGGTCTACCGCAGCTCGGGCGAGCGCGTGGCCCGGCTCGCCGCGGAGCTCGAAGGGCAGGGAGCGCTCTGCCTGCCGATTGCGGCCGACGTCACGCGGCTCGGCGACGTCGAGGCGATGGTCGGCCGGGTGGTGGATCGCTTCGGCGCTGTCGACGTGCTCGTCAACACGCAGGGCCGGCTCAGCCGCCTACGGTGGTTTCTCGAGGAGACCGCCGAGGAGATCGACGCCTACGTGGAGGTCGAGCTGAAGAGCGTCATGCATTGCTGCCGCGCGGCCGGCGCGGTGATGGTTCGCCGGGGCGGCGGGCGGATCGTCACGGTGGGCTCGGACTCCGGCAAGGTCGGCTCGACGGCCGAGGCCGTCTCCTCGGCGTGCCGCGGCGGCGTGATCGCCTTCTCGAAAGCGCTGGCCCGCGAGTGGGCGCGCCACGCCGTGACCGTGAACGTCGTTTGCCCGGGCCCGACCGAGACCGGCCTGCTCCAGTCGGTGCGCGAGGCCGGCGGGGTCACCAGCGAGGTGCTCGAGCGGATGATCCGGACGATCCCGATGCGCCGCGCCGGGACCGCGCGCGAGGTGGCCGACGTCGTCGCGTTTCTCGCGTCGAGGGAGGCGAGCTACGTGACCGGGCAGGCGATCAGCGTGAGCGGCGGCCTGACGATGTGCTGAGGCCCCGGCCTCCGGAAGGATCTCCCGCTTGGCGCTGCTCTCCGACATCACCGTCCTCGATTTCACGCGCGTGCTCGCCGGACCGTACGCGACGATGACGCTCGCCGACTTCGGCGCCCGCGTCATCAAGGTCGAGCCTCCGGGCGGCGAGGAGACGCGCGCCGTCGGCGAGTGCTTCGTCGCCGGCACGGCGGTGCCGTTTCTCATGGTGAATCGCGGCAAGCAGTCGGTGTGCGTCGATCTGCGCGCCGCCGAGGCGCGCGAGATCGTGCGGCGGCTGGTGGCGCGCTCGCAGGTCGTGGTGCACAGCTTCCGTGCCGAGTTCGCGGCCGAGATCGAGCTCGACTACGACTCGGTGCGGCGGATCCGCCCCGACGTCGTGTACGGAGCGATCTCGGGCTACGGCGATGCCGAGGAGCACCGCGGCAAGCCCGCGCTCGACACGGTCGTCCAGGCGCTCGCCGGGCTGATGTACGCCTCGGGCGAGGAGGGGGATCCTCCGGTGCGCATCGGCGTTCCGGTCGTCGATCTGTCGGCCGGGATGGCGACGGCGCTGGGGCTCGTGGCGGCGATCCTGGCGTGGCAGCGGACCGGCCAGGGCCAGCGACTCGACGTCTCGCTGCTCGATGCGGTGCTCGGCTTCATGCTCCTCAAGATCGGCGAATGCACCGCCGCGGGACGCGAGCCGCGGCGCGAGGCGAATCTGCCGGCGGTGGTGCCGAGCCGCCACTTCCAGGGCGCGGACGGGCGATACCTCAGCGTGACGGCGTTCGGCGAGAAGTTCTTCCGCCGGCTGGCGGCGATCGTCGGGCGCCCGGAGTGGCTCGCCGACCCGCGCTTCTCGACCAACGCGGCGCGCGTGCGAAACCGGTACGAGCTGACTGCGGCGCTCGCCGAGGCGTTTCGCCGCCGACCGGCGGCGCAGTGGCTGCGCGAGCTCGAAGCCGCCGGGATTCCCTGCGCGCCGGTGCAGACGGTGAGCGAAGCGCTCGCCGATCCGGCCGTGGCGCGGGCCCTGGCGGAGCATCCCGCGCTGCGCGGCGTGCGGCTGGTTCGCGCGCCGGTCCGGCTGCCCGACGGGATGCGGGGGGTGGAGGAGATGCTCCCGCCGCCCGCTATTGGCGAGCACACCGCCGCCGTGCTGCGCGAGGCGGGCTTCTCGCAGCCGCAGATCGAGGCGCTCGCGGCCCGCGAGGTGATCCGGCTCGGCGCGGCGGGGGAGGTGCGGTGAACGCTCGCGACGTGGTCTACGAGAAGGACCGGGGCGTGGCGCGGATCACCATCGACCGGCCCGAGCGCAGGAACGCGTTTCGCGCCGAGACGGTCGACGAGATGACGGCGGCGTTCGAGGACGCGGCGCGGGACGCCTCGGTGGGCGTCGTCGTGCTGCGCGGAGCGGGCGGACGGGCGTTTTCGACCGGCGGCGATCTCTCCTGGGAGGGCTCGATGCTGCCGCGCGAGATCCCCCACGAGCTCCGCCGCCTGATGCGGCTGTCGAGCGCGATCCTCGACAACGGCAAGCCGGTGATCGCGGCGATCCAGGGGTACTGCGTGGGCGGCGGCAATCAGCTGAACATGCTCTGCGACCTGTCGGTGGCGACCGAGGGTTCGCGGTTCGGCGACGGCGGGGCGCGGGTGGGCTCGCTGTCGTTCTGGTGGGGGCTCGAGCTGCTGCCCGGGCTGGTCGGCGACCGGCGCGCCCGGGAGGTTCTCTTCCTCTGTCGTCAGTACCGCGCGGAGGAGGCGCTGCAGATGGGGTGGATCACCCGCGTGGTCGCGCCGCGCGACCTCGACGCGGCCGTCCAGGAATGGTGCGACGAGCTGCTCGAGCGCAGCCCGCAGGCGCTGCGCTTCATCAAGACGGCGCTCAACCGATCGGTCGAAGCGCAGTATCCCTCGGTCGTGAACGGCGGCTTCGTCGCCGAGCTGCTGCACGGCACCGAGGAGTTCCGCGAAGGCATGAATGCGCTGCGCGAGAAGCGACGGCCGCGGTTCGAGCGCGGTGGGGGGGGCGGGCGATGATCGCCGAGCTGACACCCGAGCACCGCGAGCTGTGCGAGAGCGCGGCCGCGGTGTGTGCGCGGTTCGACGAGAACTACTGGGCCGACAAGGACCGCCGCAAGGAATTTCCTCGCGAGTTCCTCGCAGCGATCGCCGCGGGCGGCTGGCTGGGGATGCTCGTTCCCGAGGAGTACGGCGGCGGCGACCTCGGGCTGCTCGGCGCCGCCGCGGTCATGGAGACCGTCGCCGCCTCCGGCGCCGGCATCACCGGCGCCACCGTCGTCAACATGGCGCTGTTCCCGATCCAGCCGCTGGTGGTGTACGGCAGCCCCGAGCAGAAGGCGAAGTACCTGCCGCGCATCCTCTCGGGCGAGCTGCAAGCGGCCTTCGGCGTGACCGAGCCCGACGCCGGCACCGACACGACGCGCATCCGCACCTTCGCCCGGCGCGACGGCGACGTCTACGTCGTCAGCGGGCAGAAGACGTACATCAGCAAGATGCTCGTCGCGCACAAGGTCCTGCTGCTGACGCGCACGACGCCCTACGAGCAGGTGACGAAGAAGACCGACGGCATGACGCTGCTCTTCGCCGACGTCGACCGCACGGCGATCGAGATCCGCCCGATGGGCAAGCTCGGCGTGCGCGCCGTCGACACCAGCCAGCTGTTCATCGACAACCTGACCGTGCCCGTCGCCGACCGCATCGGCGAAGAGGGCCGGGGCTTCCACACCCTGCTCGACGGCATCAATCCCGAGCGGGTGTTGCTGGCCGCCGAGGCGATCGGCACGGCGCGCGCCGCGCTGCGCCGAGCGGTGCAGTACGCGAAGGACCGCATCGTCTTCGGGCGGCCGATCGGCGCGAACCAGGCGATCCAGTTTCCGCTCGCCGAGGCGCACGCCGCGCTCGAGGCGGCGACGCTGATGGTGCGCCGGGCGGCCTGGCTCTACGACCAGAAGCGCCCCTGCGGGGCGGAGGCGAATCTTGCCAAGCTGGTGGCCGCCGAGGCCGCCTGTCAGGCGTGCGACGTGGCGTTGCAGGTGCACGGCGGCGCGGGCTACGTCGAGGAGTTCCACGTCGAGCGGTACTGGCGGGAGACGCGGCTCGTCAAGCTCGCGCCGGTCAGCCAGGAGATGGTGAAGAACTACGTCGCTCAGAAGGTGCTCGGCCTGCCGCGGTCGTACTGAGCCGCGGGGGCAGGACTTCGCCGTGTCGCCGCGACGGGGAGGGAGAACCAGCATGCCGAGGACCAGCGACCGGCTGCGTGCCGGGGCCGCGATCGTCGGATTCGGGGACGCTTACGCGGACACCGAGCACCGCAAGGATCCGATCCAGCTCGCCGCCGAGGCGACGCGGATGGCGATCGCCGACGCGGGCATCCGCAAAGACCAGATCACCGGGATCTACACCGGTCGCGCGCCGTGGGCGGACATGCGCCCGCAGTGGAACAACGTCTTCTCGAGCTACATGCAGCTTCCGGTGGAATTCAGCTCGGAGATCACCACCCACGGCGGCGGCGTGAACGCCGTGCTCGGCCACGCGGCGCTGCTGGTGACCAGCGGCTTCGCCGACTACGTGCTCTGCCTGCAGAGCGACGCGATGCCGCTCTTTCAGGACACCACCGCGTTCGGCGCGGCGATGGACGCCGACCCGCAGTTCGAGCGGCCCTACGGTCCGCTGATCGCCTCGCTCTACGCGCAGGCCGCCTGCCGTTACATGCACGAGTACGGCATCAGTGAGCAGCAGATGGCGCGGGTCGCGGTTGCGCACCAGGACTGGGCGGTTCACCACCCGTACGCGACGAAGCGGGCGAAGGGCAAGATCACGGTCCAAACGGTGCTCGACTCGCCCTACGTGGCCACGCCGCTGCACTACTGGAACTGCGCGGCCTGGGGCCCCGGCGGCACGGCCGGGGCCTTCATCGTGACCACGGCCGAGCGCGCCGAGGCGATGACCGAGCGGCCGATCTACATCCTCGGCTTCGGCCACTGCTCGAGCCACGAGTACCTGACCGACCGCATGGCGCTGCGGTCCTCGCCGCTGCCGCTCGGAACGCTGCCGAACCTCACCACCCTGGCGGCGAAGAAGGCGGCCGAGCACGCCTACGAGATGGCGCAGTGCGGCCCGCGCGACATCGACATCGTCGAGGCGGGAGGGAACTTCACGCACACGGTGATGATGCTGCTCGAGGACTTCGGCTTCTGCGAGAAGGGAGCGGCGGGCCGCTTCGTCGAGGAGGGGCACATCGACGTCGGCGGCGATCTGCCGATGGACACCAACGGCGGCTGGCTGTCGTACGGCCAGCCCGGCATCTCCTGCGGTATCGATCCGATCGTCGAGGCGGTGCGGCAGTTGCGCGGCGAAGCTCTCGGGCTGCAAGTCGCCGGAGCGAGGACGGCGCTCACCCACGCCACCGGCGGCATGCTCGCCTGTCACGGCGTGACGATCCTCGGCACGCGCAAGGACTGAGGCGGAATCGAGCGCCCGCGGAAGGACGACGATGACGACCTACGAGCAGAGGATTCCCCGCCCGCTGATCACGCAGGACGCCGCCCCGTACTGGCAGGGCGTGAACGCCGGGCGGCTCCTCTATCAGCGCTGCGCGAGCTGCGGGGCGGCCGTCTGGCAGCCGC
>JACPRU010000062.1 GCA_016189835.1 Deltaproteobacteria bacterium
ACGTTGGCCGGGAGTGCGTTGGCGCAAAGCCCGGGCAAGCACAAGCGGTAGACACCGCTCGGTCTCTACACCCGGCCGCGATATCCGATCCGACCAGCGGTTAGTTCGATCCCGCTTCGGCAAGCCACCGCCGAAAGAGGACGCCCAGCCGGCCGGTGGGCCTGAGCTGGTTTCTTCCCCGCTCCCAGCGGGCGATCGTGGTCTCGTCAACGCCGAGTTCCGCGGCGAGCTTCCGCCTCGAGAGCCCGAGCGCTCTGCGCCTGGCGGCGATCCGAGTCCCGAGGGAGGCATCAGCCGCGTTCTGGGTTGGGTCATAGCCCAAGAACGCGACTATCACCGGCATGAAGCGGAGCGCGGGGGCGGTGTTGCCCTTCTCCCAGTTCACGAGGGTGGCCGCATCGGACCCGATCCGATCCGCAACCTCTCGCTGAAGGAGCCCGAGCTCTAATCTCCGCTTGCGAATGTGATCGCCCAAGGTCTTGAGTTCTCTTGGCAATCGGGGGTCGGTCCGCGTCGCCTTGAGCCGCAGGTGGCAGAAAGGCAACGCAGGAATGCCCCTGCGGCCAGCTCGGCGACCCGCGCCGCTCCTGCGCCTGCTCGGCCAGCGAGGTCCGCCGCTATCGCGGTCGCATCTCCGGGCCGCTGCTCGACCGCATCGACCTGCACGTCGAGGTGCCGGCGCTGCTGCCCCCCGAGCTGCGCGGCGCCGGTCCCGGCGAGCCGTCGGCCGCGGTGCGCGCGCGGGTGCGCCGGGCGCGCGCCGGCCAGCTCGAGCGATTCGCCGGCACCCCTCTGCTCTGCAACGCGCAGATGGGCGCACGAGAGATCCGCGCCCACTGCGCCCTGGACGCGGCCGGCCAGCGGCTGCTCGAGGATGCGCTCGAGCGGCTCGCGCTTTCCGCCCGCGCCCACGGCAGGATCCTCAAGGTCGCTCGCACGATCGCCGACCTCGCCGGCGAGCCGCGGCTGCTCCCGGCGCACGTCGCCGAAGCTCTACAGCATCGGGCCCTCGATCGCCTGCCGTGAGCCGGTACGCAAGAATCGTTCCGCTTCCGGTTCCCCGCGCCGGGCTTGGTGTGGTACGGCTGAGATTGCACGATGTCCCTAACTCCCAAGACGAAACGGCGCGCCGAGGCCGACCAGAGGCTGCTCTCGTTCCTGGTCCGCGCCAAGAAGCTCGATGCGGCAAAGGCCCAGGAAGTCGAGCGTCTGGTCGACTCGGAGGATCTCTCGGCCATCCAGGCGATGGCCGCGCGCGGCATCCTCAGCGAGGAGGAGATCGCCAGCGCGATCGGCGTCGGGCTGCGCGTGCCGCTCCTCAACCTGAACTCGGTGCCCTTCGACGACCAGGTGACGGTGCTCGTCAAGGGTGACCTCGCCGCGCGCGCGGCGATCGTTCCGATCCGCAAAGACGGCCAGTTCCTCATCCTGGCGATGTCCAATCCGTTCGATCAGGAGGCGATCCGCACGGTGGAGTTCACCACCGACCTGAAGGTGCGTCCGGCGGTGGCGCCGCGCTCGCAGGTCGTCGCCGCGATCGAGGAGAGCTACAAGCTCGACAGGTCGCTCCGCTCGCTGCTCGCCGACATTCCCGACACCTCCGGCATCGAGCTGGTGCGCGAGAACGGCGACGTCGACCTGCGCACGCTCGCCAGCGAAGCCGAGGGAGCGCCGATCATCAAGATGGTGAACCTCATCCTGGTCGATGCGCTCGCCGCCGACGCCAGCGACATTCACGTCGAGCCGGGGCCGAACTTCGTGCAGGTGCGCTATCGCATCAACGGCGTGCTCGAGGACGTCCTGCAGGTGCCCAAGTGGGCCCAGAACCCGGTGGTGGCGCGCCTCAAGGTGATGGCCAAGCTCGACATCACCGAACGGCGCGTTCCCCAGGACGGCCATCTGCGCGTGCGCTACGAGCAGAACCTCGTCGACTTCCGCGTCTCCTCGCTGCCGACCCACGACGGCGAGAAGATCGTCATGCGCATCCTGAACGCGGCCACGGGATTGCGGCGCATGGACAGGATCGGTCTTTCCGAGCGTGACCTGGGGACGCTGCGCAGCGCGATCGCCGCGCCGGAGGGCATGATCCTGGTCACCGGGCCCACCGGCAGCGGCAAGACCACGACGCTCTACTCGATCATCCAGGAGTTGCTCTCGCCAGAGATCAACATCGTCACGATCGAGAATCCGATCGAGTATCAGATCAAGGGGATCTCGCAGGTCGAGGTGAACGAGAAGCAGGGCCTGACGTTCGCGTCGGCCCTGCGGTCGATCCTGCGCCAGGACCCCGACGTGATCCTGATCGGCGAGATCCGCGACCGCGAGACGGCGGAGATCGCGTTCCAGGCCGCGCAGACCGGGCACCTGGTGCTGTCGACGCTGCACACCAACGACACCGTGGCGACGATCACCCGCCTGCTCGAGCTCGGTATCGAGCACCACGTGCTGGCGTCGTCGCTGGTCGCGGTGGCGGCGCAACGACTGGTGCGGGCGGTCTGCGCGCGCTGCCGGGAACCGGAGCCGTTCCCGGCGGAGCTGAGCCAGGCGCTCGGGCTCGCCAAGAGCGCCGGCGTGCGCGGCAAGGGGTGTCCCGCCTGCCGCAACACCGGCTTCGCCGGGCGCACCGGTATCTACGAGGTCCTGCGCATGAGCCCGGCGCTGCAGAAGCTGATCGAGGCGAAGAACAGCGAGAGCCCGATCCGCACGCTCGCTCAGCAAGAAGGGATGACGCTGCTTCGCCAGGGCGCGGTGGCCAAGATCGAAAGCGAGATCACGACCCCGGAGGAGGTCCTGCGGGTCGTGCAGGTCGAGAGCCGCGAGCCTCGCTGCCCGCAGTGCGCGCACGTGATCGAGCCCTCGTTCGCCGTCTGCCCCTACTGCCTCTACCAGCTGCAGGTTCACTGTCCGTCCTGCGGCGCGCCGCTCAAGAAGGAATGGAAGAGCTGCCCGTACTGCGGGCCGGCCAAGGCCGCCGCCGCGCCGGCGCCGAGCGCGTCGCCCGCGGCACCGGTCCCCGCGATGGCCGCGGTGCGCCCCGAGGCGCCGCCGCTCGGCGCCATCGAGACCCCCATGGTGCTGATCGTCGACGACAACGACGAGCTGCGCAAGATCGTTCGGCTGACGCTCGAGCGCGGGGCGCGGCGGGTGGCCTGCGACGAAGCCGCCAACGGCTTCGAGGCGCTCGGCAAGGTCGAGGCGCGCAAGCCCCACTTGATCATCCTCGACGTGATGATGCCGGGAATGGACGGCGTGGAGGTCTGCAAGCGCCTGCGCGCGAAGCTCTCGACGGCGTTGATCCCGGTGATCATGCTCACCGCCCGCGCCGACCCGGAGAGCAAGGAGCTCGGCTTCCTGGCCGGCACCGACGACTATCTGACCAAGCCGTTCGAGCGCCAGGAGCTGGTGGCTCGCGTGCACCGGCTGCTCGAGCGCACCTACGGCTGGGGCCGTTCGACCGAGGCGCTGGCGTCCGCCTGAGTCACCGGCTGCGGCAGGCTCTGCGGACGAGGCCGTCAGCAGGCGGTCGAGACAGGGAGGCCGGAGTCTCGCGTGCGACGGGGGTCCCCGTCAGCGATAGATTTCCATCAGCTCGATCACGCCGAGCTTCTTCATCATCCCGAACAGGTATCCCTTGATCTCCTGCGCGCTCGACATCTCGAGCACCTTGCCCGCCATCTCGCGCGCGGTGGCGTAGTCCACGCTGCGGATCAGGCGCTTGATCGACGGGATGAAGAACGAGCCCATGCTCAGCTGATCGATGCCGAGGCCGATCAGCACGAGGGCGCACACCGGGTCGGCCGCCATCTCGCCGCAGACACTGAGCGGCTTGCCGACCCGGTGCGCGGCGCGGGCGGTGATCGCGATCGCGCGCAACACCGCGGGGTGCAGCGGCTCGTAGAGCGAGGCGACCTTGCGGTTGTTGCGGTCGACGGCGAGCAGGTACTGGATCAGGTCGTTGGTGCCGAGGCTCAAGAAATCGACCTCGCGGGCCAACTCCTCGGTCTGCAGCATCGCCGACGGCACCTCGATCATGATGCCGACCGCCATCTCCTCGTCGAAGCGGATACTGGACTGACGCAGCTCGCGCCGCACCTCGTCGAGCAGCTCCTTGGCGCGCCACACCTCCTCGACGCTCGAGATCATCGGCAGCAGCAGCCGCACGCGCCCATGGGCGCTGGCCCTCAGGATGGCGCGCAGCTGAACCTTGAAGAGATCGCGCTGCTCGAGCGAGATCCGGATCGAACGCCAGCCGAGGAACGGGTTCTCCTCCTTCGGGTGCCGCAAGTACGCCGGATACTTGTCCGCGCCGAGGTCGAGCGTCCGCACGGTCACGTGCTGCTCGCCGAGAGCGTCGATCACCTTGCGGTACAGTGCCACCTGTTCTTCCTCGTCGGGGAAGTCGCGGTAGGTGAGAAACGGGAACTCGGTGCGGTAGAGACCGACGCCCTCCGCGCCGTGGCGACGCGCGAAGACCAGGTCGCTCATCAGGCCGATGTTGGCGTCGAGCGTGACCCGGCGCCCGTCCCGCGTCAGCGCCGGCACGTCGTGCAGCGCCTCGAGCTCGCGATTGAACGCCCGATACTCCCGGTCGAGCCGCTCGTACTCCGCCAGCACGTCCTTGGACGGCCGGACGTAGACCACCCCGGAATTCCCGTCGACGATCAGCCGGTCGTCCTCGCGCACGGACTCCAGGAGCGAGTCGACGCCGACCACCGTCGGGATCTCGAACGACTTGGCGAGAATCGTCGCGTGCGACGTCGCCCCGCCGGTGGCGAGCACGATCCCGCGCAGCCGCTCGGGAGCGAGCGCGGCGAGGTCCGACAGCGTCAGCTCCTCGGCGACCAGGATGCCCGATTCCGGCAGCTCGCGCTCCGCGTCCTCGACACCGAGCAGGTTGCGCAGCAGCCGATGACCGATGTCCCGCACGTCGGTCGAGCGCTCGCGCAGGTAGCGGTCGGTCATGCGCGCGAACGCGCCCACGTATTCGTCGACGGTGAACTGCAGGGCCGTCTCGGCGGCGAACCCGTCCTCGACGAAGGCGTGGATCCTATCGAGGAAGCTCTTGTCCTCGAGCATCATGCGGTGCGTCTCGAACAGGCTCGCGTCGACCTCCGGCATGCGGTCGGTCATGCGCGCCTTCGTCGCCTCGATCTCGTCGAGCGCCTGGCGCTGCGCCTCCTGGAAGCGGCGCCACTCGGCGGCGGGATCCTCGCAGCGCAGCTCCCCGAGCTGGTCGAAGCTCACCAGCGGCCGTAGCACGTGCGCCGAGCCGATGCCGAAGCCGGGAGCGGCGGGGACGCCGCCGAGCCGCGAGGCGCGCGGGCGCTCCTCCGCGGGGGGCGCCTCCGCCGTGTCCTGTCGCTGTTCGTAGGCGTGCAGACGCCGGATGGCATCGGCCATCCGCTGCTGGTACTCGCTGCGCTCCTTCTCCTTGCTCTGCAGCGACTCCGACAGCCGGAGCTGGACGATGATGCTCGCGACCTGCGCGGCGATCGCCTTGAGCAGCCGCAGCTCGTCGCCGCCGAAGCGGCGCCGGCGCAGGGTCTGTACCACCAGCACGCCGAGCGCCTTCTTGCGCTCGACCACCGGCACGCCGAGGAAGGAATGGTATCGCTCCTCGCCGGTCTCGGGAAAATACTTGTAGCGCGGATGCGCGAGCGCATCGACCACCATCACCGGCTCGAGCCGCTCGAGCACCAGGCCCGTGAGCCCCTCGTCGAGCCCCATGCGAACCTTGCCGATCGACGCCCGGAACAGGCCCTCGGTGGCGCACAGCGTGAGATCGCGGGCGCGGGGGTCGTAGAGGTAGAGCGAGCACACCTCCGTGCTCATGCGCTCGGCGACGACGCGCACGATGGCCTCGAGCGACTCCTGCAGGTCGTGCGAGCTCGAGAGGATCGCGCCGATGTCCTCGAGCACCGAGAGCCCGTGCGAGGCGCGGCGCGCGCGCAGCGACGCCGTGTGGTTGCGGCGGTCGCTCTTGACCGCCGGTCGCTTCTTGGCGCGGTTCATGGAGAGGCGATGATAACCTAGGCGACACCGCGCCGAGAAGAGGCGGGCGATCGGAGGTCGAGGCGCGGCCGGCCGGAGCCGAGCACGACGGCGCGGCGCAATCGCCGCTCGACGAATCGCTTCGCCCACGCCACCGCCTCGTCGAGGCTCGCGCCGCGCGCGAGGTGAGCGGCCAGCGCCGCGGAGAACACGCAGCCGGTGCCGTGCGCGCCGGCGGGGACTCTGCGGCCGACGAAGCGCCGGATGCCCCGCCGGTCGGCGAGCACGTCCACCGGCTCGCCGACGAGGTGTCCGCCGGTGACCACCACGCTGCGCGCCCCGAGCCGCAGCAGGCGGCGCGCCGCCTCGGTCGCCGAGCGCACGTCGACCGCCTCCACGCCGGCGAGCTGCGAGGCCTCGCTCAGGTTCGGGGTCATCACCCGCGCCAGCGGCAGCAGCCGCTCCCGCAGCGCGCGCACGCCGCCGTGGTCGAGCAGCATCGCGCCGCTCGTCGAACGGAGGACCGGATCGACCACCAGGTTACGCACGCGGGCCGCCGCCAGCGCCCGCGCGACGGCGGACACGATGCGGCTCTCGCCGAGCATGCCGGTCTTCACCGCATCGGCGCCGACGTCGCCGAGCACCGCCTCGATCTGCGCCGCCACCAGACGCGGCGGCAGGCACTGGACCGCGCGTACCCGGACCGTATCCTGCACCGTCACCGCGGTGAGCGCGCAGGTGCCGAAGACGCCGAGCGCGGCGAACGTCGCGAGGTCCGCCTGCACGCCGGCTCCCGCGCTGCTGTCCGAGCCGGCGACGGTCAGCACCCTCGCCGGCCGTCCGCGGCGCGCCCGCGGCGGTGTCATCGCGCCCGGTGGAACGCGGCGATCGTCTCCACCACGTAGTCGATCTGGTCGTCCGACAGCTCGGGAAAGATCGGCAGCGCCAGGCATTCGCGACAGACCCGCTCGGCCTGCGGAAAATCTCCGTCGCGGAAGCCGAGATCGGCGAAGCACGGCTGGCGATGCAGCGGCACCGGATAGTAGACCTGGGTCTCGACGCCGGCCTCGGCGAGCGCCTCGCGCAGCTGGTCACGGCGCTCCACGCGGATCACGAACTGGTGGAAGACGTGCTCTTCCCCGGCGAGCTCGGGCAGGACGACGCCCTGGCGGTCGAGCCCTGCGTCCCGCAGCCGTCGCTCGTAGGCGGCGGCGCGCTCGCGGCGCGCCCGGTTCCACGTCTCGAGGTGCTTGAGCTTGACCGACAGCACCGCCGCCTGAAGCGCGTCGAGACGAGAGTTCACGCCGACGCGATCGTGCACGTAGCGGCGCAGGCTGCCGTGCGTGCGCAGCAGCCGGACCCGGTGCGCCATCTCCTCTTCCTCGCAGAGCACCATGCCGGCATCGCCGGCCGCTCCGAGGTTCTTCGAGGGAAAGAACGAGAGCGCGCCGAACAGCCCGAAGGTGCCGGCCATCCGGCTCCCGCGCTCCGTCGCGGCGCGCGCGCCGATCGCCTGCGCGGCGTCTTCGACGATTGCCGCGCCGTGCTCCGCCGCCAGCAGCGACAGCGCCGACATCGGCGCCAGGCGCCCGTAGAGATGAACGGGCATCAGCACCACCCGGCGCGCTTCGCGGGCCGCGTCGCGGAGCACGGCCGCGACGCTTTCCGGGGCGAGGTTGAAGGTCGCCGGATCGATGTCGCCGAAGAGCAGGCGGGCGCCGGCGCGGACGATCGAGCCCGCCGTCGCGAAGAACGTGAACGGCGTGGTGACGACCGCATCCTGCGGGCCGATCTCGAGCGCCAGCAGCGCCAGCAGCAGCGCATCGCTTCCGGAAGCGACGCCGATCGCGTGCGCCGCGCCGGTATAGGCTCGCATCTCCTCCTCGAAGCGCTCCACGGTGGCGCCGAGCACGAACTGTTGATCGTCGAAGACGGCCTTCACCGCCGCCTCGACCTCGGCGCGGATGGCGGCGTGCTGCGCCTTGAGATCCAGCAGCGGAATCCTCATGCGGCCTCCGGCTGCGCGTCGCGGAAGACGATGCCCGCGTAGCTCACGCAATGCTCGAAGTCGCCGGTCACGTCGAGCGAGGTGTAGTACGACACGACGTCGGCGGCGAACCAGCCCCGGCGCTCGTGGAGGAAGGCCGTGATCGGTCCCCGCCCGCAGATCGTGATCCCGGTCGAGCGCACGTAGCGGACGAATCCGTCCGCGTCGCCCGCGCGAATCCGGTCGATCGCCCCGAAATCGAGGCGGCGAAGCCGCTCGGACACCGCGTCGGGACCGTCGGGCGGGAACGGCAGGTAGTCGAAGTGGGCGCCGTAGTGCGTGAAGTCGGAGCTGATGACGAACAGCGTCTCGCCATCGTCGAGGCCGCGCACCGTCGCGCCGAGTGCCGCGAGATCCTCGACGTCGTCGGCGGCCCCGACCATCACCGGCACGAGCTGCAGCGCGGGGTCGATCACCTGCAGAAACGGCAACTGGATCTCGAGCGAGTGCTCGCGCGCGTACGGGCGCGCCGTCTCGGTGAAGAGCGGCGAAGCCGCCAGCATGCGGGTCGCCGCGTGATCGACGTTGACGATTCCGAGCGGCGTCTCGAAGCCGTCCCCCGGAAACACCGCGGCACCGGCGAAGGAGTGGTAGTGGCTCGGCGCGAGCACCAGCGCGCGGCGCCAGCGCCCGCGGCCGACCCGAGCATAGGCGGCGCCGGCCGCGTGGCCCGAATAGCGGTATCCGGCGTGGGGCACGAGGATCGCGCGCAGCGATCCGTCGGCGGCCCGCGCCGTGCCGAGAAACGTCTCGACCTGTCGGCGCAGCTCTTCGGCGTCGGCGGGATACCAGGTGCCGGCGAGATTGGACGGCTGAACGGCGCGGGCCATCCGGCGCTCCGCGTCACGAGGCGCTCAGCTCGACGAGCGCCGCCATGGTCTCGCCGGCCTTGCCGCGCAACAGCACGCTCGCCATCTCGTCGCAGGGGGTCGGCTGGAGGTTGACGATCACCAGCTTGGCGCCGGACTCGACCGCGCGCACCGGCAGATACGCCGCGGGATGCACGACCAGCGACGACCCGATCACCAGGAACACGTCGGCGCGCTCGGCGTGCTCGAAGGCGAGCGCCGTCTCGCGCTCGGGCATGGCCTGGCCGAACGACACGGTCGCGGGCTTGAGCGTGCCGCCGCACTCTCGGCAGCGCGGGTCGGTTTCGCCGCCGAGCACGCGCGCCTGCACGTCCTCGCGCGGCAGCCGATCTCCGCAGGACAGACAGACCACGGCGAGCGCCGTACCGTGGATCTCGATCACCCGTTCGGGCGAGCTGCCCGCGCGCTGGTGGAGGCCGTCGATGTTCTGCGTGATCACGGCGCGCAGCTGGCCGCGCCGCTCGAGCTCGGCGACGGCGACGTGGGCCGCGTTCGGCTGCGCCGCGGCGAGCACGGGGTGGATCTCGAGGCTCATCTGCCAATAGCTCCGCCGGTGCGCCGGGTTCGAGACGAAGTTCTGATAGGTGAACTGTTCGGGGTCGTACTTCGACCAGATGCCGCCCGGACTGCGGAAATCGGGGATTCCCGACTCGGTGCTGATGCCAGCGCCGGTGAGCACCACGAGGTCTTTCGACCGCGCGATCAACTCGGCCGCACGCTCGATCGGGGGGAGCATCGGGCGGCGATCTTTCCATCCGCCCGCGCGAGCGTCAATCGCACCGGACGCCCCGGTGCGCTCAGGACAGGAATTGCCACTTCGCCATCGTCCACAGGTCGCCCCAGCTCTCACCGAGCTTGCGCACCACCGACGGCTCGAATCCCGAATGCATGAAGCAGTTCCGGCAGCGCTCGTCCTCGCGCTTCTCCCAGTAGTCCCAGTCGACGCCGGCCCAGAACTCCTCCCAGGTCGCGAAGTACTTTTCGCCGATCAGATAGCAGGGTCCCCTCCAGCCGAGCGGCGTGCGCGTCACGTTGCCCCACGGCGTGCAGGGATAGTCGCGCCGCCCGGCCGCGAACTCGAGAAACAGCGGGGTGTTGTAGACCGGGTACTTGGCGGACAGCGCGAGGATCCTGGTGAACTTCTCGTGGATCTCGCGGCGGAACATGAAGTGGTTCGTCGCGAGCTTTTCGTAGTGATAGCCCGGCGAGATGAACATGCCCTTCACGCCGAGCGAGGAGAGCAGCCGCATCATCTCTTCGATCTCGTCGATCGAGGTCTCCTTGAACACCGTGGTGTTCGTACAGACCTCGTAGCCGAGCGACAGGCCTTTCTGGATCATGGCGGTCGCCTTGTCGAACACGCCCTCGCGGTCGCACACGAAGTCGTGGGTCTCGCGCATGCCGTCGAGGTGAACGTTGATCGACAAGCGCGGGCTCGGCTTGGCTTTCTCGAAGAAGCGGTCAAGCAGGATGCCGTTGGTGCACAGGTAGACGTGCCGCCGGCGCTCGATCGCCGCCTCGACCAGCGGCACCAGTTCCGGATACACGGTCGGCTCGCCGCCGCAGATCGACACCACCGGAGCGCCGGAATCGGTGAGCGCCTGCACGCACTGCTCCAGGGAAAGGCGGTTACGGATGTCTCCGGTGTGCCGCTCGGGCGTGCAGCCGAGGCAGGCGAGGTTGCAGGTGTAGAGCGGCTCGAGCATCAGCACGACGGGGTAACGCTTCCTGCCCCGCAGCCTGTTCTTGACCTGCCACCGCATCATGTCGATCGTGACATGTACCGGAAACCGCATCGTCCTCCCCTTGTCCGGCTGAGCCGCCCGGACCCTTGACCATCTGGTCAGGCCTGCATAGCGGAGCCGGCGGCCTATGGCAACCCGTGATCGCGCGCGGGGGGTTCGCGCTCCAGTGACGACAGGAAGTCGCGATGGATGGCGAACAGCACCTTGCGGCAGGCCGCCGCGGCGGCGCCGAGGGTCCAGAGGTCGAAGGCCACGCCCGGCCGGCGCAGGATCAGGGACAGCAGGCGGCGCAGGGATGGCCGCCCGCTCTCGTCGACCGCCGGCAGCAGCTCCCCGGGAATCGAGGCGGTCACCGGGTCGAGGATCACGCGGGCGGCGGCGAACTCCACGCCGAGCCGCGCGGCGCGCTCGGCGAGCGCCGCCCCCTCCATGTCGACCGCGAGCGCCCGGGCCCGCTCGGCCGCCGCCCGTTTGCCCCCCGGTCCCGCGAGGACCTCGGCGCTGGTCAGCAAACGGCCGGCGAACACCCGGGCCCCTGCCCGCTCGGCCGCTCGCGCGTAACGCGCACGCCAGCCCGCGCTCGTCGGCCAGCAGCTTCCGTCGCCGCTGACGACCTCGTCGGCGACCACCACGTCGCCGGTCGCCAGCGGATCGGCGAGGCCGCCGCCGCAGCCGGTGGAGAGCACGACGGCGGGGCGAACCGCCAGTGCGGCCCAGGCCAGCGCCGCCACCGCCCGCTCCGATCCGATGCCGCTGCGCAGCACGGCGATCTCGCGTTCGCCCCGCCGGCCCCTCCAGAGCCGCGCCGCGCCGCTGGCGGATACCGCCGGCGAAGCGATCTGGCGGACGACCTGCTCGGCTTCCCAGTCGAGCGCGGCGACGAACAGCAGGGGGGCATTCATCACGGTCACCGGCGATCGACGAATCGCCGACCGGGGTTCGATCCGACGGCTGGCGGCCGCGCCGGACGTGCCTGCTCCTTCACCCGTCCGCCGCTGCTCGTGACGCCGACTGAAGCCCGCTCCGCCATCGCCGCTCTCCTCGCGTTCGCCGCCCGGGCGCCGGGGCGCCCGGGCGGCGAGCAACCTCCTATCGCGAAGCCGCCCGACGGTCACGCCGCGCCCTGGTCGCGTGGTCACGGTCACGCCGCGCCGTGTTGACCGTGTTTCCGACCGCGCGTAGTGTGGCGCGTCGAGATGCCACGACCCTCCCGGTCCTCAAGCGCACGGCGGTCGCGCTCGATCCGGGTCTTTGCGGTTCGACTGCTGCTCGTCGCTTCCCTCCTCGCCGCGGTCTCGGCCACGGCGATCGGCGCGCTCGCCTTGCGCGAGATCCGCAAGGACCTGCCGCCCGTCGAGCAGCTCGCCGGCTACCGCCCGGCGGTCGCCTCCCAGGTCTACGCCGCCGGCGGCGAGCTGGTCGGCGAGTTCTTCCTCGAGAAGCGCTACCTGGTGGCGCTCGACAGGATCCCGCCGGTCGTCCGCCAGGCGTTCGTCGCCGCCGAGGACTCGGGCTTCTACCACCACCGCGGCATCGACCTCATGAGCATCCTGCGCGCCTTCGCGACCAACCTGTTCGCGGGCGAGGTGGTGCAGGGCGGCAGCACGATCACGCAGCAGGTGGTCAAGTCGCTGCTGCTGACTCCCGAGAAGAGCTACGAGCGCAAGCTGAAGGAAATCCTGCTCTCGCTCCGTCTCGAACGTCAGCTCAGCAAGGACGAGATCCTCTACCTCTACCTGAACCAGATCTACCTCGGCTCGGGCGCGTACGGCGTGGCCGCCGCGGCGCAGGTCTACTTCGACAAGGCGATCGAGGACCTGACGCTGCCCGAGGCGGCGCTGCTCGCCGGGCTGCCTCAGGCGCCGAGCCGGACCTCTCCGATCCATCATCCCGAGCGCGCCCGCGCCCGTCAGCTCTACGTGCTCGAGCGCATGGAGGCCGACGGCTACATCACGCGCGCGCAAGGCGAGCAGGCGGCGGCGATCCCCGTGCCGGTCGTCATCGGCCAGCGGCGCGAATCCGCTCAGTCGCGCGCCCCGGACTTCGTCGAGCACGTGCGCCGCCAGCTCGAGGACCGCTACGGCAACCGTGCGCCGTACGAGCTCGGCCTGCGCATCGACACGGCGCTCGACCTGCGCCTGCAGCAGATCGCCGAGCGGGCGGTGCTGAACGGCTTGAAGGCGCTCGATCGCCGCCGCGGCTATCGCGGGCCGATGCGGTCGCTGTCGGAAGCCGAAGCGCAGCCCTTTCTCGACCGCCAGCAGCGGGCCGCGCCCCGAGGCGGCTATTCCCCGGGCACGTCGGTCGAGGCGCTGGTGGTCCGCCCGAGCGCAGAGCGCGTGCTGCTGCGCATCGGCGGCTCCGAAGCGGTGCTGCCGGCCGCCGAGATGAGCTGGGCCAGCCCCCGGCAGGCGACGCGATTCCGGCCGGGAGACGTGATCCTGGTCCGGATCGAGAAGCCGGCTGCGGGCGGCGGCAGCTACGAGGTCTCGCTCGACGAGCACCCCGAGGTCGAGGGCGCGTTCCTGGCGATGGACCCCAACACCGGCTACGTGCGCGCCATGGTCGGCGGCTACGACTACTCGCGGAGCCAGTTCAACCGCGCGGTCCAGGCCTACCGACAGCCGGGCTCGGCGTTCAAGCCGCTCGTCTACGCCGCCGCGCTCGACCGTGGCTACACGCCGGCGACGATCGTGGTCGATTCGCCGATCGTCTTCGACGATGGCAGCAACCGCGTGTGGAAGCCGGAGAACTACGAGCAGGAGTTCCACGGCCCGACCCGGCTGCGCGAGGCGCTCGTGCACTCGATGAACGTCGCCACGGTGAAGGTCGCGCAGGACATCGGGCTTCCGTACCTGATCTCGTACCTCCCTCGCTTCGGCTTCGAGCGGCCGTTCCCGCGCAACCTGTCGATCGCGCTCGGCAGCTCCGAGGTAACGCTACTCGAGCTGGTGCGGGCCTACGACGCGTTCGCCAGCGGAGGAAAGGTCTATCAGCCGATCTTCGTGACCCGCATCACCGACGGTGCCGGAAACGTCGTCGAGGAGCGCCGGCCGTCCTCTCAGGACGCGCTCTCGCCGGAGACCGCCTACCTGATCACCAGCATCCTGCAGAGCGTGATCGACCGCGGCACGGGTCGTCGGGCCCGCGTGCTGCGGCGTCCCGCCGCCGGCAAGACCGGCACCACCAACGACCAGATGGACGCCTGGTTCGTGGGTTACACGCCGGATCTGCTGGCCGGCGCCTGGGTGGGGTTCGACGAGAAGAAATCGCTCGGCCGGGAAGAAACCGGCGGCCGAGCGGCGGTGCCGATCTGGACCGAGTTCATGGAGGGCGCCACCGAGCGGATGCCGATCACGGATTTCCCCATTCCACCCGGCGTGGTGTTCGTGAACATCGACGGCAAGACCGGCCTGCGGCCCGCCCCCGGCGACGGCAACGTCACGCTCGAATGCTTCCGGCGCGGCACCGAGCCCGAGCAGATCGTGCAGCGGGCTCAGGGCCCCGCCCCCGACGATTTCTTCCGCGGCGACTTCTAGATGCGCCAGTAGTGCTTGGCGATCTCGAGGGGCTGCTGCAGATCCGGCTTCTCCCCCGGCGGCGGCGACACCGGCTGATCGAGGTGCGCGCCGCTCATCTCGCCGAGCACGGCGGCCACGGAGCGGCGCAGCGCCTCGAGATCGTAGCCACCCTCGAGCACCGCCACGAGGCGCCCGCCGCAGACCTCCCGAGCGGTGCGCAGCAGCAGTCGGGCGAGCGAGGCAAAGCCTTGCTCGGTCACTTCCATGCCCGCCAGCGGGTCGCGCCGGTGGGCGTCGAAGCCGGCCGAGACCAGAATGAACTGGGGGGCGAACTGGCGTGCCACCGGCTCGACGATCCGCAGGAACGCTTCCACGTACTGCGCGTCGCCGTAGCCGGCGGGGAACGGCAAGTTCAGCGTGAAGCCCTCGCCCTCCCCGCGTCCGACCTCGATCGCCGATCCCGTGCCGGGATAGAACGGATACTGATGCGAGGACACGAACAGCACGCTCGGGTCGCGGTAGAACGCGTGCTGCGTGCCGTTGCCGTGGTGGACGTCCCAATCGACGATCAGCACGCGCTCCAGGCCGTGCACCGCGCGCAGGTGAGCGGCGGCGAGCGCGACGTTGTTGAAGAGGCAGAAGCCCATCGCTCGATCGCGCTCGGCATGGTGGCCGGGCGGCCGCACGAACGCGAAGCCGTTGGCCGCGCGGCCGTCCATCACCGCATCCACCAGCGCCAGCAGCCCGCCGACGGCCCGGCGCGCGGCCTCGAACGAACGCGCGCAGGCGGGCGTGTCGGCGTCGAACGCGAAGCGCGAGAGGCGCGCGGTGGCCGCCACCCGCTCGACGTGCTCGACCGCGTGCACGCGGGCGATCTCTGCGGCGGTGGCGGCGCGCGCCGGGACCACCAGCCGGTCCACCGCTGCCCCGGAGTCGAGCACCTGGCCGATCGCCCGCAGCCGATCCGCGCGCTCGGGATGCCGCTCGCCGGTATCGTGTGCGAGAAACGATTCGTCCGTGACGATGCCGGTGCGCATGGACTTCTCTCGCCGACCCCCGTCCTATACCCTTTGCCTCGTGACACTTCCATTCGCCGCCGGTTTCGTCGCGATCGCCGACGACGAGCACGTCCGGCGCGAGCGCGCGCGCGCCAGAGAGCTCCGTCGCAGCCCCTGGTGGAAGCGGCGGCGATCGAACGGCCTGTGCCACTACTGCGGGGGCCGCTTTCGGCCGCAGACACTCACCATGGATCACGTGGTGCCGCTCATCCGCGGCGGTCGCTCGACCAAGGGCAACGTCGTGCCCGCCTGCAAGGCCTGCAACGCCGCGAAGAAGCATCGGCTGGCCTGGGAATCGAGCGATCCGTGAAGCTCCCCCGTTCGCGCGGGAGTTGACTGCGGGGAGGCGAGCGCCGACTATTGCCCGGTGGCGAGCTACCGGGCCTGGTTTCAGTGCATCAACGGCTGCGAGCAGCGCTTCTCCCTGTTCGACGTCATCTACCGCTGCCCGACGTGCGGCGACCTGCTCGACGTCGCGCACGACGTCGAGGCCCTGAAGGACCGCTCCGCCGCCGCCTGGATCAGCCTGTTCGAGGAGCGCATGCGGCGCAACACCTGGCCGCACGGCTCAGGAGTGTGGGGCAAGAAGGAGTGGGTCATTCCCTACCTGCGCGACGAGAACATCGTGTCGATGTACGAGGGCGGCACGAATCTGTTCTGGGCCGAGCGCTACGGCAAGCAGGTCGGCGTCGAGGACCTCTGGGTCAAGCAGTGCGGCAACTCGCACACCGGATCGTTCAAGGATCTCGGCATGACCGTGCTGGTCTCGGCCGTGAAGCAGATGATCGCCGAAGGGCGGCCGATCCAGGCGGTGGCCTGCGCCTCGACGGGCGACACCTCGGCGGCGCTCGCCGCCTACTGCGCGGCGGCGGGAATTCCCGCGATCGTGCTGCTGCCGCGCGACAAGGTCTCGCCGGCGCAGCTCGTCCAGCCGCTCGCCAACGGCGCATTGGTGCTGTCGCTCGATACCGATTTCGACGGCTGCATGAAGGTCGTGCAGGCGATCACCCACGACAACACCATCTACCTCGCCAACTCGATGAACAGCCTGCGCCTCGAGGGACAGAAGACCGTGGCGATCGAGCTGGTGCAGCAGTTCGACTGGGAGGTGCCCGACTGGGTGGTGATCCCGGGCGGCAACCTCGGCAACGTCAGCGCGCTCGGCAAGGGCTTCCTCATGATGCGCGACATCGGCCTCATCCAGAAGCTGCCGCGCATCGCCGTGGCGCAGGCCGCCCACGCCAACCCGCTCTACCTCTCCTACCAGACTGGGTTCCGCGACTTTCGACCGGTGACCGCCCGAAAGACGCTCGCCAGCGCGATCCAGATCGGCGACCCGGTGAGCGTCAAGCGCGCGATTCGCATCCTCGAGCGGTTCGACGGCGTGGTCGAGCAGGCGAGCGAGCAGGAGCTGGCCGACGAGGCCGCGCGCGCCGACCGCACCGGCATGTTCAACTGTCCGCACACCGGCGTGGCGCTCGCGGCGTTCGCCAAGCTCGTCGATCGCGGCGTGATCTCCCGGGGCGACCGCGTGGTGGTCATCTCGACGGCCCACGGCCTCAAGTTCGCCGAGCAGAAGGCGGCCTACCACCTCGGCCGCCTCGCCCCCGAAGTCCAGCCGCACCATCAGAACCTGCCGGTCGAGATCCCCGCCGACGTCGCACGCGTGCAGCAGGCGATCCGAGCCCACGCCGAGCGGCTGGCGAACGCGTAGCGCCCGGCGGCCGCGCGGTCCGGCGTCAGTCCGGGCTCCGCTGCAACGGCGGAGCGGGGCGCGTGACCCGCTCGGGAATCTCGAACTCGGCCGAGCCGACGGCGTCGCCGCTGCACTCCACGATGTAGCGGTGGCCGGGCTGGAGCGGCGGGGCGGCCGCGCCGGCCGGCGTCGCCTGCACGAAACCGGGCGGCACCACGCCGTAGCGCAGCGCCGGCACGGCGGCGGACGACGAGCTGCTTACCACCCGCCAGATCTCCTCGGGATACGGCCGGCGCGGGCCCTCGGCCGACGCCGCCCACTCGTAGAAGCCGCACTCGCTGAGCGCCACCGGCTCATCGTGCCGGCGAAAGACGCCGAAGCTCCGGCGCAGCTCGACCCGCACGGGCTGAACCCTGGGATCGACGACCAGAGCGTCGGGGCGCGGCGTGCAGCCCGCGGCCCCGAGGAGCACGCCGGCGATCGCGGCGCGGCGCAGAAGCTTGCCGGGCATCTCGATTTCGCTCCCGCCCTTGTATACTCGGTTTCCGCGGTGCCATGAAGATGCGGACCGCGATCGTCGGCGGCGGCCTCTGCGGCGACGGCGGCGCACGGGCCGTCGGGGCGCCGCTTCCGACCAGCGAGGTTCCCGGACGAGGAGGAGACCAACGATGCCGATGCCGCTCGAAGGAATTCGCGCCGTCGACTGGACGATCTGGCAGCAAGGACCGGTGTGTTCGGCAATTCTCGGCGACCTCGGCGCCGACGTCATCAAGATCGAGGAGCGGGTCGGCGGCGATCCGGGCCGCGGCATGCTGCGGCTCGCCGGCCTCGAGACCAACGACCGCCCGAACTTCTACTTCGGCGCCAACAACCGCAACAAGCGCGGCATCACGCTCGACCTGAAGAAGCCCGAGGCGCGCGACGTCGTCTACCGGCTCGTCGAGACCTCGGACGTCTTCGTGCAGAACTTCCGCAAGGGCGTGGCCGAGCGTCTCGGCATCGGCTACGGCGATCTGCGCCGGCGCAATCCCAAGCTGATCTACGCCAGCGCCAACGGCTACGGCCCGCTCGGTCCGGAGAGCGCGAACCCGTCGTTCGACTATCTCGGCCAGGCGCGCTCGGGGATCATGATGGCGGCCGGCGAGCCCGAGATGCCTCCGTGCCTGATCGGCGGCGGCGTCGCCGATCAGATGGGAGCGATCATGCTCGCCTTCGGCATCGTCACGGCGCTGCACGCGCGCGAGCGATTCGGCGTCGGCCAGGAGGTGAACGCCTCGCTGCTGTCGAGCATGATGTTCCTGCAGGGGTTGAATCTGTCCGCCCGACTGATCCTCGGCCGAGCCATGCCCCGCGCCTCGCGCACCTCGACCTTCAATCCGCTCTGGAACCACTACCGCTGCGCCGACGGCCGCTGGATCGCGCTCGGCATGCTGCAGGCGGACCGCTACTGGAAGGACTTCTGCCGCGCCGTCGGCGCCGCCGATCTCGCCGACGATCCGCGCTTCCAGGACACGCCGTCGCGCCTCGCCAACGCGGGGGCGGCGATCGCCGGCGTGGCCGCGGCCTTCGAGAAGAAGCCGCTCGCCGAGTGGGTGGCGATTCTCGAGAGCGCCGGCGATTTCGTGTTCGCGCCGGTGGCGAGCGTCGACGATTTGCCCGACGATCCGCAGGTCCGCGCCAACGACTACGTCGTCGACTTCGAGCACCCGACGTTCGGCCGGCTGCAGACGATCGGCATGCCGTTCCAGCTCTCGGAGACGCCGGGAAGCGTGCGGCGGCCGGCCCCGGAGTTCGGCCAGCACACCGAGGAGGTGTTGACCGAGCTGCTCGGGTACTCGTGGGACGACGTCGCCCGGCTGAGGGCGGCCGAGGTGATCTGATGGCCGCCGGCGGCTTCGGCGGACGGCGCGTGCTGTGCCTGGAGAGCCGGCGCGCGGACGAGATCGCCGAGCTGGTTCGCCGTCACGGCGGCGAGCCGGTGGGCGCTCCGGCGATGCGCGAGGTCCCGCTCGCGGAGAATCGCGAAGCGGCCGAGTTCGGCCGCCGGCTGCTCGAGCATTCCGTCGACGCGGTCGTGTTCCTGACCGGCGTCGGCACGCGCCTGCTGGTCGAGGCCCTGTCGGCGGTGATGCCGCGGGAGCGCCTGGCCGCGGAGCTCTCGCGGATCCTCACCGTGGTGCGCGGCCCGAAGCCTCGCGCGGCGTTGCACGAGATCGGCGTGCGGCCGAGCGTCGCCGCCGCCGAGCCGAACACCTGGCGCGAGTTGCTGGCCGCGCTCGACGACGCCGCCTCCGTCGCCGGCCGCTGCGTGGCCGTGCAGGAGTACGGCGCCGAGAATCCCGCGCTGATTCGCGGCCTCGAGGAGCGCGGCGCCCGCGTGCTGCGCGTCCCGGTCTACCGCTGGGCGCTGCCCGAGGACCTCGCGCCGTTGCGGCGAGCGATCGCCGAGCTGGAGGCGGGTCGGATCGAGGTGGCGCTGTTCACCAGCGCCACGCAGGTCGACCACTTGTTCCGCGTCGCCGGCGACGACCCGGCGGCGGCGCTTCGTCGCGGCCTCGCACGCGCCGTCGTCGCCTCGATCGGGCCGGTGTGCTCGGCGGCGCTCACCCGCCGCGGCGTCCGGCTCGACCTCGAGCCCGACCATCCGAGGATGGGCCGCCTGGTGCGCGCCGCCGCCGAGCGAGCGGGCGAGATCCTCGCCGCGCGCGCGCGAGACCGGCGGCGATGATCCCGGCCGCGCGCGGCGGCTCCGCCGAGATGCCCGGCCCCCGCCGCGCCCGCCGGGACGGCGTCTGGACGGATCGCCGCGTTCTTGCCAAAGTAGCCGCATGGACGACTTCGCGGCGCCGACGCTGATCATCGCCATGCCGCAGCTCACGGACCCGAACTTCCGTCACACCGTCGTCCTGCTCATCGAAAAGAACGACGAGGGCGCCTTCGGCGTGGTCATCAACCGGCCGGGGGAGAGCAAGATCGCCGAGCTGTGCTCGGGGCTGAACGTCGAGTGGGGCGGCGATCGGACGGCGCCGGCGCTGTACGGCGGGCCGGTCGGCAGTCACCAGGGATTTCTGCTGCACGGCCAGATTCCCGACGACGTGACGGTCGGCTCCAGAGAGGTCACGCCGGGCATCCGCATCGCATCGGACATGGAAACGTTCCGCACGCTCTGCCGCCGCCCGCCGCTCGAATTCCGCATCCTGCTCGGCTACGCGGGCTGGGCGCCGGGTCAGCTCGAGAGCGAGATGCGCAGCGGCGCGTGGCTGACCGCCGATGCGACCACGGAGCTCGCCTTCCACACCCCTCTCGAATCGATGTGGGAACGGTCGCTGCGCGGCCTCGGCATCGACCCGTCGATGCTCGTGGCCGGCGGCGGCATGCACTGACGAGCCGGACCGCCGTCGGTACGGCTACGGGGCGGGCGATTCCTTTTGCGCGGCCACCGAGATCGCCTGCGCGCCGGCGCGCTTGGCGAGATCCATGATGTGCACGGCGTCGCCGAGCAGGACGGTCCGATCGCCCTGCAGGATCACCAGCTTCTTCGGCGCATCGGCGAGCAGGTCGCGCAGCGTCGACTCGAGCTGCGAGAGCTCGACCTGCATCTGGTTCACGAAGATCTTGTGGTCGCTGGTGACCGTCACCGTCAGGCCGCGCGCCTCCTGGACCGTCTGCGTCGCCTTCGGCAGGTTCACCTTGGCCGCCGTCTCCACCATCGCCGAGGTGGTGATCATGAAGATGATCAACAGCACGAGGAAGACGTCGGTCAGCGGAGTGATGTTGATCTCCGCCATCAGCGCTTCCTGCGACTCCTCCGCGCTGAACTTACTGAGCGCCATGGACGCCTCCGAGGTCGGAGGCCTCGAGCACCTTACCGAGGCCGACGCGCAGCAGCGTGTCGAGGTTGCCGATCTTCACCTGGAGGAAGTTGAAGAAGATGACGGCGATGATCGCCACGATCAAGCCGAGCGCGGTGGCGACCAGCGCCTCGGAGATGCCCGCGGCGACCACCGCGAAGCCGCCCGTGCCCATCACCGCCATCTGGTGAAACGACTTGATGATGCCGATCACCGTGCCGAACAGCCCGATGAACGGCGCCGAGGCGCCGACGGTGCCGAGCACCCAGACGTTGCGGCGCAGCAGCCGCCCCTCGTCGAGCCGGCGGCGCTCGCCGTATTCGAGGATCTCCTCGACGTTGCCCTTGCGGATCAGCGGCAGGAGGCCGGCGTAGATCCGCGCCGCCGGCGCCTGGGTCTGCTGCTTCTCGATCAGCGTCGCGGCGGAGTCCAGGTCGCCGCTGCGCAGGAAGGCGCACACCTCTTCGGTGAACCTCTGGATCTGTCCGGCCAGGCCGCCGAGGATCCACACGCGCTCGATCACGATGCTCATGACGACGACCGAGAACAAGATCAGCGGATAGGTCGCGTACCAGCCTTGATGGATCAGGTCGACCAGGTTGATGTTGACGGCGGCGGCGGCATTTTCTGCGGCTGCACCCTCCATGAATCCTCCTCGTTGGGTGTTCGGGCTTTCTAGCCCTGCGGCTTGTTACAGGCCTTGACGGCCAGGTCCAGGAATTTCTGCTTGGTCGGCCGATCTCGCAAGTCGGGGCGGAAGGCGTCAACCTCCTGGACGCTCTGGCAAGCCTTGCCGGGTTGATTCGACGCCATCAATGCGCGCGCCGCGGCCAGACGGGTCTCGTACCACGCCGGCGTCGCCACCTCCTCCTGCATCGACAGGCGCGCCCAGTAGTCGGCGGCCTCGGCCGCGGCGTTGCGCCGGTCGGCGACCATGGCCGCATTGCGCAGCACGGTCTTCGACTTCGGCGCTTGGCTGACCAGGTCCCGGTACAGCGCGGCGGCGTCGTCGAGCCTGCCCTGCTCGGTGTAGACCTGGGCGAGATTCGACTTCACGTCCCCGGGAATCGGCCGGCCGTCGGTCTTCAGGCGGTCGAAGACGGCGGCCGCGAGCGCAGCCCATTTCTGCCCCATGTTCGGGTCGTCGACCGCGGCGTCGGCCGCCGTGCGCAGGAAGTTGTGCGCCACCTTCTCGAGCAGATCGTCGAAGCCCGGGGCCTGCTTGGTGGACGGCAGCGCGGCAACGCCCTTCGCCGCCTCGTCGTAGCGGCCGAGGCCGCTCGCCGCAGCCAGCCGCAGGGCGCCGGCGAGCAGATGGAGGTCCGTCGCGCCCGGAAAGCGCTTCTCGAAATCCCGCAGCGTGTCGAGCGACTGGGCCAGGCGCGGCGACGGGCCGGCGCTCTCCGACATCGCCTTGGCGAGGGTGGCGCGGGCGCGCAATTCGGCGGTGGCGCCGGCCCGTTCGCTGCCGGCCGCCCGGCTGAACCAGTCGTAGTTCCGGGCGGCGCGATTGCGCTGTCCCTCCGCCCAGGCGCGGTCGGCGTCCTTCGGAGCGTTCGACAGCGTATCGGCGAGCGACTGCACGGCCGCGGCCGCGGCGCGCACCTCGAACGCGGCGGGCCCTTTGACCTTCTCGTAGGCGTCGGCGGCCTCCTGGAACCGGCGTTCGCTCTGCAGGATCTCGCCGAGACGGAACGCTCCCTCGTAGAGGTTCTCGTGCTTCGAATAATTCTTGACGTAGTTCTCGACGGCGGCGGTGAACATGCCGCGGCTCTCGACCGACGGCTTGTGGCGGTACATGCCTTCGGCGGATCGGAACTGGAGGTAAGCCGCCTCGGCGGCGAGCGACGCATGCGGCGCGGCGTTCAGGTAGGTACGGAACTCACGCTCGGCCTCGGCGTAGCGGCCCACCCGGAAGTAGCAGACGCCGAGGCGGTGGTGCGCCTCGACGGCGTGCTCGCGCGCCCCCGGATCGGTGCTGCGCAGGACCGCCTGGTAGGCCGGGATCGCCTCCTGGAACTTGTCGGCGCTCGCCAGGTTCTCGGCGGCCACCCACTCCGCCGAGGCCGCGCTGCCGAGCAGCAGGCGGGGGTCCTTCATGTGCGACATCGCGATCTCGAACACCCGCCGCGACCACACCGAGCCGAGCTGCGAGAGCTGGCGCGACAGAGCCTCGGCCTCGCGGCGCGCGGACTCGCTCATCGAGCCATGCGCGGCGGTGGCGGCGAGCGCTTCCAGACGCAGCAGCCGGATCTGGTTCAGCATGTCGGCGGGCATGCCCGCCGCGGCCGCCTCGCCGAGCAGCTTGTGCGTCTCGGCGAGTGCGTCGGAGCTGCCGCCGCTCGACTTGACTTCGGCCAGCGCCAGGCGCGCGGGCCAGTACAGCGGAGAGTCCTTGCCGCGCTCGAGCACGGCCTGCAGGTCGCCGATCGCCTGGTCGCGCTCGCCGAGCTCCCTCTCCGCCATCGCGCGGCCGAGCAGGCTCTCCCCGCTCATCTTGGGGTCCTGCGCGTAGACGAACTCCGAGAACTCCTTGACGCTCTTCTTCAGCCACTCCCGGCGCTTTTCCTTGGCCTCGGGGTGGAGCATCGCGGCGCGGTAGTGCAACCAGCCGAGCTGCCCGGCCGCCGCCAGGGAGAAGCCGCGGTCGAGCTGCCACCACTTCTGCCCGTACAGCGACTCGGGATCGCCGTCCTGCGCGATGATCTGGTTCTGCGCGCGGTCGATCTTGCCCTGATGATGCTCGTAGAGGCGCTCGAGCAGCGGCAGGAGTCCGTCGGCGAGCCCCGCCGCCGACGCCTTCGCCTCCGCCGCGCCCGACCGCACCCACGCGTCGTAGCGATTGGCGACCTCCACCGAGACGTCGGCGAGGCTGCCGAACAGCGCCTGCTCCTGCTCCTCGGTGAGGTTCCCAGCGGCCGCGCGGTTCACCTGCTCCGAGAGCTCGGAGAGCGTGACCGCGTTCGCCGCCGGGGCGCAGAGGCCGATCGCCAGCAGGGAGAGGGGAATCAGCCTCCAGCGGCGAATTTCTCGACCTCCTTCCGCCACTTCGGGCCGAACGCGGCGATCATCAGCTGCTCGGTGATCTTGTCGCCCGCGCCGAGCGGCAAGATCTCTCCGCCGCCGAGCTTCGCGAGGTTCGTGTTGTAGGCTTCGAGCTCCTTCAGGAACGACGGCAGCGGCGAGATCTGCTCCGGCGGTTTGCCGTACATCCGGGTGTGGAACTCGATCTCGTAGTTGCGGTGCATGATGTCGGCGAGATCGAGGACGTGCAGGATGCCCCCGGCCTGGTGAAAAGCGCGCACGAAGTCTTCGGTCTGCTGCCGCTCCGGCGCGTGCGCCTGCGAGCTCGGCACCAGCACGATCACGCGGCGGGCGTACTTCCGCCACTTGATCTGCTGCACGGCGGCCTTCATGCCGTCCATCACCGCTTCCTCGTAATCGCCGCCGCCGCCCGCCTGGATGTTGCCGATGAAGGAACGCAGCTTGTCGAGATGGAACGTGAGATCGGACTTGCGCACCACGAAGTCCTCGCCCCGGTCCTTGTAGAGGACGAGCCCGACGCGCGCGTTCGGCACCAGCTTGCGGATGGTGTCCACCAGATTGGCGAGCTGCGCCTTCACCGTATCGATCACGAAGCCCATGCTGTCGGTGGCGTCGATCAGGAACACCACATCGAAGCCGGTCTTCTCGAGCAGGCCGATGAAGTCGCCGAAGCCGCGGCCGAAGCCGCGGCCGATGCCGCCGCCGACCCCGCCGCCCGCGCCGAGGCCCGGTCCGAGCGCCATGCCGCCCCCCGTGGAAGGGGCCGGCATGTTGCGCAGCGCCGACGCGTTCGGCATCGGGTTGATCCGCGGCGCCACCTCGGTGAGCCGGACGCCGAAGTCCGACAGGTCGGGCGTGGTCTCGCTCTCCACCTCGGGAAGCGGCTGCACCTGCTCGACCGCCTTGGCGATCTCCTCCTGCAGGGACTTCGACTCGTCGGTGCGCTGGGTCTGCTCGTCGAGCATGCCGTGCCCGACCAGCGTCGAGAACGCGTCACCCTTGCCGCCCATGCTGTCGCCGGGGCCGCCCCCGCCCTCGAGCACGACGGTGGCGAGAAAGAACAGGAAGATCAGCGCGTGGACGCCGAGCGAGACGAGGTACGAGACGCTGGTCTTGAAGTAGTCGCGCCTGAGCCAGGGGTACAAAGCCGTGGGCGAGCGGCTCTTCTTCCGGTTCTGCTGCGTCTCGGCCACGCGACGAGCCATACTATCAGACGACGACCGGAGGACAAGCGCCGAGGCGAAGCCGCGGTTCGGCGCGCCCGGAGTCGGGCGAGTCGGTCAGCTCCCCTTGGCGAGATCGACCAGGAAGCTACGGATCCGCTCGGCGTTGACGCCGAGATCGCCCTTCCCGTCGCGCGACTTCGAGCGCATGTCGACGATCGAGCCCGCACCGTCCGGACGCACCCGAACCACGAGATCGTCCTTGAATCGAAAGATCCGGCTGGTCGCGACGCCCTCGAAGACGCGGCTGCCGCCGTTCACGTAGGTCACCTGCCAATCGGGCCGCTGCTGCGCCAGGCGCACGGCGCGGGCGAACACCTGGTCGGGCGCCTCCTCGAGGCGCAGCGGTTTCAGGTCGGGGTACGCCGTCGGCACGACCTCGCGAAACGCCTCGGGGTAGACCAGGTTGCGGCGGGCGTTACCGGGCAGGCTCTGCGCCTGCACGAGGGTCGGCGGCTCGGCGACGTCGGTCGAGATGTCGTTGATCGCCGGCTTGCCGAGCCCACTCGCCGAGGCATGGACGAGGGCCAGGCCGACCGCCGCGCTGAGCGCCATCGCGGCCAGCCCGCGCGCCCGCGCGCCGCGCCGGAAGGCGAACAGGCCGGCGACGCCGTTGAGCAGGCCGGTGAGCCCGCCGAGCACGAACGCCGCAAAGCCGGCGATCGGCGGGACGATGCCGAGGTGGGCCGCAGCCGGGCCGACCGCTCCCGCCGCCGCCGCAACGACGGCCACGCGCAGCGGCCAGAGCCCCCGAGTGGCTTCGCTCCGCATCTCCGTCCCCCTGCTTCAGATCCGCGTCTCGCGGACGGTGCCTGCGCCGGGATCCGGCGCGGCCGGTGAACCGCTGCGGCGGTCGCCGAGCGGCACGCTGTCGAGCTCCATCCGATCCTCCCGCGAGGCGGCTTCGGGCATTTGACTTGCTCGGGGCCGGAACGCTTATAGAGGGTTCGCGGCCGACAACCAAGGAGGACGTATCCACATGAGGACTCGCTGGCTTCCGTTCATCGCCGCCGCCATGGCGCTCGGCACCGCGGCGTCGGGCCGGGCTTCGGATCTCGCGGAGATCAAGGAGACGCAGAAGAAGATCCTCGAGCGTCTCGACGCGCAGGACAAGATCCTGAAGGACATCCAGGCGAAGATCCAGCAGCTGCCCGCGGGCGGCGGGCGCCCGCAGATCGATCCGAACAAGCTCTACGAGATCCCGATCGCTGACTCCTCGATCCGCGGGCCGAAGGACGCCCCGGTGACGCTCGTCGAGTTCAGCGACTTCCAGTGCCCGTTCTGCGCGCAGACCACGCCGCTCCTCGAGCAGGTGCTGGCCGCGTATCCCAAGCAGGTGCGCTTCGTCTACAAGCAGTTCCCGCTCGAGCAGATCCACCAGAACGCGCTCGCCGCCGCCAAGGCCTCGATCGCCGCGCGCCATCAGGGCAAGTTCTGGGAGATGCACGACGAGCTGTTCAAGATCTCGCGGGAGCTTTCGCCCGAGAACATCCGCGCCAAGGCACGGCTCATCGGCCTGGACCTGAAGAAGTTCGACGCCGACCTCGCTTCCCCGGCCACCGAGAAGGAGGTACGCGACGACATCGCGCTCGGCCGCAGCGCGGACGTGCAGGGCACGCCGACGCTGTTCATCAACGGCAAGCGGGTGACGAACCGCTCGCTCGACGGCATGAAGGCGATGATCGACGACGCGCTCGAGAAGGCGAAGAGTTAGCCGCGTCAGATCTGCTGCGTGACGGCGTCCTCGCGCGAGGAGGGTTCGGGGCGCTGCTCGATCGGCACCCAGCGCCGCACGCCCTCGCCGATGTAGATCTGTCTGGGGCGGGCGATCTTCTGCTCGGGATCGCGCACCATCTCCGCCCACTGCGCGATCCACCCGGCGGTGCGCGGGATCGCGAACAACACCGGGAACATCGTCATCGGGAAGCCCATCGCCTGGTAGATGATCCCGGAATAGAAGTCGACGTTGGGGTAGAGCTTGCGCTTGACGAAGTAGTCGTCCTGGAGGGCGATGCGCTCGAGCTCGACGGCGATGTCGATCAGCGGGTTCTTGCCGGTGACCACGAAGACCTCGTCGGCGATCCGCTTGATGATCTTCGCGCGCGGATCGTAGTTCTTGTACACGCGGTGGCCGAAGCCCATGAGCCGCCCCTCGCCGGCCTTGAACTTCTGGATCGCCGCGGGAACGTTGGCGACCGAGCCGATCTCCAACAGCATGCGGATGACGGCCTCGTTGGCGCCGCCGTGCAGCGGACCGTAGAGCGCCGCCGACGCCGCCGCCACCGCCGAGTAGGGGTCCACCTGCGAGCTGCCGACGCTGCGCACGGCGTTCGTCGAGCAATTCTGCTCGTGATCGGCGTGCAGGATGAACAGCACGTCGAGCGCCCGCTCGAGCACCGGGTTCGGCTTGTAGACCAGCTCGGTCATCTTGAACAGCATGGCCAGGAAATTCCCGGTGTAGGACAGCTCGTTGTCGGGATAGACGTAGGGCAGCCCCCGGCTGTGACGATACGCGAAGGCGGCGATCGTCGGGACCTTGCCGATCAGCCGCCGCGTCTGCACGCGGCGCGACTCGAGATCGAAGATGTTCTTGGCGTCGGGATAGAACGTCGACAGTGCGCCGACGGTGCCGACCAGCATGCCCATCGGATGCGCGTCGTAGCGAAACCCGTCGATGAACTTCTTGATGTTCTCGTGCACCATGGTGTGGATCTTGGTGTTGTGAGTCCACATCTCCATGTGCGCGCGGTTCGGCAGCTCGCCCTTGACGATCAGATAGGCGGTCTCGAGGTACGTGCTCTTCTCCGCCAGCTCTTCGATCGGGTAGCCGCGATAGCGCAGGACCCCCTGGTCGCCGTCGATGTAGGTGATCCGGCTCTTGCACGACGCCGTGTTCGTGAACGCCGGATCGTACGTCATCAGCCCGAAATCGTCGGCAGCCGTCTTGATCTGCCGAAGGTCCATCGCGTTGATGGTGCCGAGCTCGATCGGGACCTCGTATTGCTTCCCGGTGCGGTTGTCGACGATCGTGAGCGTGTCCTTCGGCATGGTCCACCTCCGGCGGCGCCCCGGCGCCGGCTTTCCTTCCCCCTTCTAGCAAGCGGCTAGGTCCGCACAAGCCTCCGGGCTCGCGGGCCGGGATCCTTCGGCCGGGCGCCGGCCTCGAGCCCGGCGGCGGCCCGGGAACCCGGCCTGGATCGAGGTCGGGGGCGTCACGCTATCGCGTCTCCGGCGGCCGGCCGAGGCGATCGAGGCGAGACAGCACGTCGGCTTGCAGCCGATCCACCTTCTCGTGGAGGTGGGCGATCTCGAGCTCGGCCTTGAGGTTCACGTCGTACTCGACGTCGGCGCGCACCCGGTCCTTCTCCGCCTGGCGGTTCTGGCTGAGCAAGACGAACACCGAGAGCACGATCGCCTCGAGCGAGACCACCATCGTCAGCAAGCCGTACGGGTACGGATCGAAGACCCGGAAGCCCCGGACCAGACCGACGTTGCAGACGATCCACGAGAAGAACCAGACGACGTGGATGCCGAGAAACGGGATGCTGCCGCTGAACGCCGCGATCCCGTCGGCCGCCTTCTGCACCAGGGTGCGGCGATCCGCGACCTCCTCGTTGACGTTTCGCGACGCGGTGTGGCGCAGGCGCTCGGCCGTCTGACGCAGCCGCCGCCCGGTCGCGGCGAGCAGATCGAGGGCCGCCGCCGGGTGGCGCTTGAGGAACTCGTCGAGGTCGCGGCGGTCGAGCCGCAGCGCTTCGAGATCCTTCGTGACGATCACCGACGCCGATCGAGGCCCGCCGTCGAGCAGCGAGAGCTCGCCGAAGAAGTCTCCCGCCGCCGCCGCCTCGAGGACGATGCGCTCGCCGGTATTGTCGCGAAGGAACACCTCGACGGCGCCCGAGCGGATGAGGAACAGCGAGTCGCCCGGCTCGCCGTACTCGCACACGGTCCGGCCGGCGGGCAGCTTCACCACGTCGAGGTGTTGGGCGAGCATCTCCCGCTCGTGGTCGTCGAGCAGCTGGAAGAACGGAACTTCGGCGAGCAGCGCGGCATCCGCGGACATCTGGCCTCCTCGATTCTCGAACGCGGCAGCGAGTGTGTCACCGATGGCGGGTCGCCCGCCAGATCCGGCGGGGACGTCGCCCCGCCGCCCGGGTCGGTCCGGATGATCCGGAGGGAGCAGCTAGCGCCCCTTCAGCAGCCGGCGGTAGATGCGGAGATGCCGCACCGCCGCCACCTCCCGGCCCATCCGCTCGTAGAGCCGGCCGAGATTGTAGTGCGCGTCGGCGTAGCGCGGGTCCGCCGCCAGCAGGCGCTGGTAGACGGCCATCGCCTCCTCGGCCCGCCCACGGTCCTCGAGCACCACGGCGAGGTTGAACAGCGCGGTCGGGTCGTCGGCGCGGGCCGCGAGCGCTCGCCGATAGTGCGCTTCGGCGGCCTCGAGATCTCCGGCTTCGTGGAGCTGGCGCCCGAGGTTGGTGTGTGCGTCGGCGTGGTCGGGATCGAGATCGACCGCCCGCCGGTAGGCGTCGCGCGCCTCCCCCGGGCTCGACGCCTCGAGCTCGCAGCCGAGCTCGAACCATTCCTCCGCGCCGAGTCGGGGCGCCGCGTCCCGCGCGCGCCGCGCGTTGCGCTCGGCGAGCGGCGCGACCCTCTCGGCGATCTCGGCGACGTCGAACGAGAACAGCTGCTGGCCGGATTCGGGATTCCAGCGCCGGCGGCCGTCGCGCACGACCACCCGCCCGCCCTCGGCGGAGATCGACAGCGCGCTCAGCGGACGTCCCTTCGGCAGCTCGGCGCGGAGCTGGCGCAGCGCGGCGCGCACCCGCCGCTGCGGCACGCGGCTCTCGACCAGCTCCTTGGCGGCGCGCAGCAGCACCAGGTCCGGGAAGGAAAAGCGCAGCTCGCCGCGGCTGCCGCGCTCGGGCGAGAGAAAGCCGCTGCGTACGAACCCGCGCAGGCGGCCGACCGACAGGCCGAGCAGCTTCGCCACCTCACGGGAGGTGTAACCGCTCATGCCCGCGCGGTCTTCGGGCTCTTCTCCCTCGCCGGCTTGCCGCTCGACACCGCGCGCGCGGCGCGCTTCGCCGGCTTGCGCTCGGCCGCGGCCGGGGCCTTGGGCGCCAGGCTCGCTTTCAGCGCCTCCATGAGATCGATGATGCGCGCTCCCGGCGCGGCCTGCGGCGGCGCGGCGGAGATCTCCTCTCCCTCGACCTTCTTCTGCACCAGCTCGCGCACGCGCCGGCGCACCTCGTCCTCGTAGACCTCCGGCCGGAACGCGTCCGAGGAGATCTGCTCGACGAGCTGCACGGCGAGCTTCAGCTCGCCTTCCTTCACCTCGGCGGCGGCCATCGGCACGTCCGCCATGGCGCGTACCTCGTCGGCGTAGTGGAGCTGCTGCAGGACCAGGCCGTCGCCGAGCGGGCGCAGCAGCACGAGATACTGCTTGCCGTGCGACGCGTAGCGGCCGAGTGCGGCCCGTTCGGTCTCGAGCATCGCCTTGCCGAGCAGGCGGTATGCCTTGTCGCCGCCCTTGTCGGGGCCGAGGTAGTACGGCTTGTCGAAGTAGATCGGGTCGATGCGCGCGGGCGGGACGAACTCGGTGATCTCGATCGCCTGCGTCGACTCCTGCTCGAGCGCCTTCAGCTCCTCGGGCGTGAACGTGACGTAGCGGTCCTTGGCGAACTCGTAGCCCTTGACGAGGTCGTCGCGGGAGACCGCCTCGTCGTCCCGCGGGCAGACGTACTGCTGCTTCACCCGCGAGCCGCACTTCTTGTGCAGCCAGTTGAAGCTGATCGCCGCGGTCGATTCGGTCGCCGAATAGAGCTTGACCGGGATCGACACCAGGCCGAACGAGATCGTCGCCGAGCCGATCGCGCGTGCAGGCATGAACCTTTCTGTTAGCATGGCCCGCCGATGGCTGCCAAACGCACGCGGCGCCCGGACCTCGCCTCCGAACGAGACGCCGCCCGCCTCCGCAATGCCGGCAACGCCGTCGATGCGCTTCGCGAGTACCGGGCCAAGCGCTCGGCCGGCCGCACCCCGGAGCCGTTCGGACACGGCGCGGCGCCGGCCGCGCGTCCGAGCGAGACGCTCCGGTTCGTGGTGCAGCGGCATGCGGCGCGGCGAATGCATCACGACTTTCGGCTCGAGCTCGACGGCGTGCTCAAGTCCTGGGCGGTGCCGAAGGGGCCGTCGCCCGATCCGTCGCAGCGCCGCCTCGCGGTCCAGGTCGAGGACCATCCGATCGAGTACGCCGACTTCGAGGGCACGATCCCCGAGGGCAATTACGGCGCCGGCTCGGTCATCGTCTGGGACCGCGGATCGTGGCAACCGCTCGAGGACCCCCGCCGGGGGCTCGTCCAGGGCAAGCTGCCGTTCGAGCTCGACGGTTACAAGCTGCGCGGCGCGTGGACGCTGGTGCGCACTCGAGGCTCGGGCAAGGACTGGCTGCTGATCAAGAAGTCCGACGCCTGGGCCTCGCCGGGCGGCTCGTTCGCGCCCGAGTCGGTGCTCTCGGGCCTGACGCTCGAGGAGCTGCGCGACGGCGGCGCCCGGCGGCGGCGCGTCCTCGAGCGGCTCGCCGCGCTCGGCGCCGCGCGGCGCCGCCTGCGCGCCGCCGACGTGAGGCCGATGCTCGCCGAGGCCCGCGATCGCCCGTTCTCCGGCAAGGACTGGCTCTTCGAGCTCAAGTACGACGGCTTTCGGCTGCTGGTCGCCCGCGAGGGCGGCGAGCCTCGGCTGCTCTATCGCCGCGGCGACGACGTGACGGCGAGGTTTCCCGAGATCGCGCGTGCGGTGCGCGCCCTGCCGTTCGACTCGCTGGTCATGGACGGCGAGGTGGTCGTGCTCGACGAGACCGGCCGCCCGAGCTTCCAGCGCCTGCAGAAGCGCGCGCAGCTCGCGCGAGCCGCCGACGTCGAGCGCGCCGCCGGCGAGCACCCGGCGACCGCGTTCCTCTTCGATCTGGTCGGCGTCGAGGGATTCGACTTGCGCTCGCTGCCGCTCGTCGAAAGGAAAGAGATCCTCCGCCGGATCGTGCCACCCGCCGGCGCGCTCCGCTACGCCGACCACGTCGCGGAGCGCGGCGGGGACTTCTTCGAAGAGGTCGGCCGGCTCGGGCTCGAGGGCATGGTCGCGAAGCAGCGCTCCTCCCCCTACCGCGCCGGCCGCTCGGCCGACTGGATCAAGGTGCGCCGCGAGCACGCCGCAGACTTCGCGATCGTCGGCTTCACCGAGCCCGGGGGATCGCGCCGCGGCCTCGGCGCGCTCCACCTCGCCGGCGGCGCCGCGGGCGACCTGCGCTACGCCGGCCGCGTAGGCAGCGGTCTCGACGAACGCACGCTCGGCGCGCTGCGCGGCCGATTGCAGGGCCTCCGCCGCCCTTCTCCTCCCTGCTCCGGCCCGACGCCGCGCGGCCGCGAGCACGTGTGGGTCGAACCCGAGCTGGTCTGCGAGGTGCGCTTCAAGGAACGGACCGGCGACGGGAGCCTCCGCCAGCCGGTGTTCCTGCGCCTGCGCGAGGACAAGACGATCGGCGACGGCCTCGCGCCCCAAGCCGAGCGCGTCGCGCCGCCCGCCCCCTTCCCGGCCGACGACCCCCCGGCGCGCATCGTCCGCTTCACCAACCTCGACAAGGTCTTCTGGCCGGGCGAGGGCTACACCAAGGGCGACCTCATCGCCTACTACCGGACGATCTCCCCGTGGCTGCTTCCGTATCTGCGCGACCGGCCGCTGGTGCTGACCCGTTATCCCGACGGAATCGAGGGCAAGTCGTTCTACCAGAAAGACGCGCCGAGCTTCGTGCCGGGCTGGATCCGCACCGAGCGGATGTGGAGCGAGCACGCCGGACGAGAGATCGACTACTTCGTCTGCGACGACGTCGAATCGCTGCTCTACCTGGTGAATCTCGGCACCATCCCCATCCATCTCTGGTCGAGCCGCGCCGCCAGCCTCGAGCGCCCCGACTGGTGCATCCTCGATCTCGATCCCAAGGGCGCGCCGTTCGCCGACGTGATCCGCGTCGCCCGCGCGATCCACCGCCTCTGCCAGCGGATCGAGCTGCCGTCGTTCGTCAAGACCAGCGGCTCGACGGGTCTTCACGTGCTGATTCCGCTCGGCGCGCAGCTGACCTACGAGCACTCGCGAGCGCTCGGCGAGCTGCTCTCGCGCGTGGTCGCCGCCGAGCTGCCGCGGATCGCGACGACGGCTCGCAAGCTCGGCGAGCGCGGCGGCAAGGTCTATCTCGACTATCTACAGAACGTCCACGGGCAAACCATCGTCGCGCCGTTCAGCGTCCGCCCGCTGGCCGGGGCTCCGGCGTCGGCGCCGCTCTCCTGGAGCGAGGTCGGCGGCCGGCTCACCCCGCGGCGGTTCACCCTGCGCACGCTGCCCGCCCGCCTGCGGCGGCTGAAGGCCGACCCGCTGCGCGCCGTGCTCGGCGCCGCCCCCGACCTGCAGGCCGCGCTGACGCGGCTCGAGCGTCTCGTCTGAAGCGCTCGCGGCCCCCGCGCTCGGCGACCGCGCCGCGCGGATCGCCGGGACGGCGCGCGAGCGACGAGCGCCGTCGCGCCCGCCTCACAGCCGGTCGAGCTCGCTCACGACCTCGTCGTTGCTGGGGATCGGGCGCGCGCCCTTGCCCTCGACGTACGAGCCGGCGAGCGAGTAGCGGACCACGCCCTGCTTGTCGACGATGAAGAACCCCATGTCGTCGTCGCTGAGCACGCCGCGCATCTCGTCGAGCGGCGGCGCGAACGCTCCATAGTCGTTCGCCGGCTTCGCGGCGAACGCGCCCATCACGAACGACACGGCGTAGTAGCCGAGCCCGTGCGCGCGCCGGCCGAGGCCCCACTGCGCGTGCACCCGCAGATCCGGATCGCAGAGATACGGGAACGGCAGCTGAAATTTCTGCGCGTAGAGACGAGCCCGCGCGACGGGAGAGATCGAGATCTCCAGGATCTCGGCGTCGCGCTTCTGGAACTCCGGGTATCCGCGCGCGAGCTGCGACATGTGCGAGCGGCAGAACGGGCAGCCCATCCCCTTGGTGAACCAGACGATGACGTGCTTCCTGCCGCGATAGTCGTCGGCGCCGATTTCCGGCCCCTGAGCCGACGGCAAACGGAACGACGGAGCGGGACTCCCGATCGTGATACCGGTCATCGATGGCCCTCCCGCCGCGCTTCTAGCAAAGAAACGGCATCACGAGAAAGCTGTCGCTCGACCAGCCGGCGGTCCCCTGCAGCTCGCGGCTGCGCCCGAGCCAGCGCTCCGCCTCGACGTCGTCCCCCGCCTCGATCGCCAGGGTGGCCAGGCCATCGTAGCACGGGAACAGCAGCTGAGGCTCGCCGATCTCCTCCGCCAGCGCGAGCGCCTCCCGGTAGTGTTCGGCGCTGCGCGCCTGATCGCCGCGGCACTGGTAGATCTGCGCCAGGATGACGATCGGGATCGGCAGGTGGCTGCGCTGGCCGAGGCGGCGGTCGAGGTCGATCGCCGCCTCGGCGGCCTTCACCCCCTCGTCGTAGTCGCCGGCCAGGGTGCAGTGGCCGCCGGCCATCGCGCAGTACAGCCACGACTGCTGGAGCTGATCGCCGATGCGGCGCGCCAGCTCGAGGCCCTCGCGGCAGTACTCGGCGGAACGGCGGTGGTCGAGCGCAGCGTACATGACCGCGAGGTTGGTGTACGCGCGACAGGCGAGCGCGCCGAGCCCGTGCGCGAGCGCGGTCTCCAGGCTCTTCTGCACCGTCGAGGCGCCGCCCTCGAGGTCGCCGCCGCGCGCGCGCGCGACGCCGAGCGTGTTGTAGGCGTGGGAGACGACGTCCGCAGCGTCGAGGGCCTCGCCGAGCGCGAGCGCTTGGCTCGCCCACTCGGTGGCCCGGCGATTGTCGCCGAGCCGGAAGTGGATGCGTCCGAGCTCCTGGTAGAGCCGCGCCGCGGACGGATCGCGGCGATTCGGGCCGAGCGCCGCGAGCCCTTCCTCGAGCTCGGCCAGCGCCCGCTCCGTCTGCCCGGCCGCCCAGCGGGCGACGCCGATCTTGCGGTGAAGATCGGCGACCGCGGTCGCCGCGCCGCCGCTCGCCGCGCCGAGCGCGGCGCTCCAGCGCTCGAGCGCGGCCTGGATCTGTCCGCGCGCGAAGGCGACGTCGCCGAGTCGCTCGAGAACCGGCCCGCGCTCGGCCGCGAGCGCGGCGTGCGCGTCGGCCAGCGCCAGCGCCTCGGCATAGAGCGCCGCGGCCTCCTCGAAGGCGAACAGGCTCGCCGCGCGGTCCCCGGCGCGCCTCAGGTAATGCAGCGCCTTGGCGTGGTTGCCGCTCTGCGCATAGTGGCGCGCGAGGTCCTGCAGCACCTCGTCGACGCGTCCGCCCCACAGGCGCTCGAGCGCCGCTCCGGCGAGCTCGTGCAGCTCGGCGCGCGCCCGCAGTAAGAGGCCGCGGTAGGCGACGTCGCGAATCAGCGGCTGCGTGAACGCCAGCCGCGGCTCGGGAAACAGTTCCTTTTCGTGCACCAGCTCGAGCGCCACCAGCTCGGCGACGTGGCCGCGAACGTCCTCCCCCGGCGGCGCCATCGCCTCGAGCAGCCGCAGCGGGAACTCGCGGCCGAGCACCGACGCGCGCTGCAGCGTGCGCTTCAACGGCTCGCGCAGGCGGTCGATGCGCGCGGACAGCAGGTCGGTGATGGTCTCGGGCACCCCGCGCTCGATCGCCGCCTCGGCAAGGCGCGCCTCGTCGCCGCGCTCGCGCAGGTAGCCGGCCAGCTCCTCGATGAAGAACGGGTTGCCCTCCGCCCGCGCGATCACCAGCTCGCGCAGCGCCGCCTCCTCCGCACCGGGCAGCAGCGTCTCGGCCATCCGCGCGCTCTCCTCCATCGACAACGGCTCGAGCGCCAGGCGCTGGTAGAACGTGCGGCCGTGCCAGGACGGGACGTAGCCGGTGCGATGCGTGCAGACCACCAGCACCCGCCGCTCGGCGAGCGCGTCGATCACCGACCGCAGCGCTTCCTCCGAGCTCGGGTCGACCCACTGCAGATCCTCGACCAGCAGCACCTGGGGCCGATCGTCGGCGGCCCGGACGACGAGCCCTCTCACCGCCTCGAGGGTGCGGCCCTTGCGCTGCGCGGCATCGAGCCCCTGCGCCTCGAGCTCCGGGGCGGGCAGCGCGAGCAGCAGCTTGACGTACGGCACGGTCCAGGCCAGCCCGGGATCGAGCTCGGCCACGCGGCTCGCCACCTTCTCGATCTGCGCCGGCTCCGGTTCGCCCTCCTCGATCGCCAGAATCGCGCGCAGGAAGGCGACGATCAGCCGGAACGGCGCGGCCTCGCCGTGGGGCAGACCGCCCGCGCCGAGAATGCGGCAGTCCGTCCCCGCCAGGTTGCGGCGCAGCTCGTGGACGAGCCGCGACTTGCCGACACCGGCATCGCCGACGACCGAGACCACCTGCCCCCGCCCACCCCGCGCCCGCTCGAAGCAATCGAGCAGGAACTTGGCCTCGAGGTCCCGGCCGGCGAGCCGCGTGAGCCCGCGCTCGACCGCGACGTCGAAGCGCGCGCGGCGCGCCCGTTCGCCGGTCACCACGAAAGCCCGCACCGGCCGGTCGAAGCCCTTCAACGAGATCTCGCCGCGGTCCTCGGTGACGAAGTAGCGGCCCGCCGCACGCCAGGTGGCTTCGCCGATCGACACCGTGCCCGGACCGCCCGCCTGCTGCAGCCGGGCGGCGAGGTTCACGGTCTCGCCCTGCGCCGTGTAGTCCATGCGCAGGTCGTCGCCGATCTTGCCGACGACCACCGGACCGGTATTGAGGCCGATGCGCAGGCCGAACTCGAGCCCGCGCGTGCGGCGCAGCTCGGCCGCGTAGCCGGCGAGCGCCCGCTGCGTCTCGAGGGCGGCGGCCACCGCGCGCACCGCGTGGTCCTCGTGGGCGATCGGCGCGCCGAACAGCGCCATCACCCCGTCGCCGGTGAACTGGTTCACCGTGCCCTCGTAGCGATGCACCGCCTCGAGCACGCGCTCGAAGCAGCCGTCCATCACGTCGTGGAGGCGCTCGGGGTCGAGCTTGCTCGCGAGCGCGGTGAACCCGACGCAGTCGGCGAAGAGCACCGTCACGAGCTTGCGCTCCCCCTCGAG
>JACPRU010000068.1 GCA_016189835.1 Deltaproteobacteria bacterium
GGCGCCCGAGGCGATGATCGCGGAGATCCGCCGCGCGGCGGCGGCCCCGCCGCCGGCGGATCCGCACTACCCGTTCGTGCTCGCGGCCGGGCTGCGCACGCGCTGGACCGCCAACACCATCCATCGCGACCCGCGGTGGCGGAAAGGACGGGGCCCGCATTGCGCGCTCAATCTCTGCCCGCAGGATGCCGCGCGGCTCGGCGTCCGCGGCGGCGATGCGCTGCGCGTGTCGACGCGGCGCGGGGCGCTGCTCCTACCCGCGCAGATCGACGGCAAGCTCCAGCCGGGGCACGTGTGGATGCCGAACGGATTCGGCGCGGTCGGGGTGGACGGCGCGGTGGACGGCGTGAATCAGAACGAGCTGACCGACGTCGCGGATCGCGACCCGTTCACGGGGATTCCGCACCATCGGTGCGTGCCGTGCCGGATCGAGCGGGTCTGAAAAAGGGGTCGGGAGTCTTTTCCCCAGGAAAAGACTCCCGACCCCTTTAACCCGAGAACCGCTTCCACAAGCGGCGCCACGGCGACTCGGCCACCGGCTCGACGAGCGCCCGGCCGATCATGTCGTCGGGCACGGGGATCCCCATCGCCGCCAGCACGGTCGGCGCTACGTCGTAGATCCGGAAGACCGGGAGGCTCCCGAGGTCGGGCTCCGGCCGCGGGCGGCGCGGGTCGTTCATCACGAAGATCCCGTGCCAGTCGTGGTTCGATTCGTCGGGCCCGGTGTCGTTCTCGAACGTGTGGATCGACCCGCCGCCGACCGACCCGACCGAGCGCCAGTCGAGATCTCCGAAGTAGACGATCAGGTCCGGCGGCACGCCGCGCGTGGCGCGGTAGACGTCCTCGGGGCGGTGGACCTTCGAGCCGATGTTCCGCCCCGACGGATCGGTGATCGCCTCGATGGCGGCGGTGAGCTCGCCGCGCACCCGCTCGACGTCCGCGGGATCGATCGTGCCCTGCGGCTCCCGGCCGCGGACGTTCAGGAACAGCCTTCCGTAGTAGCCGCCGTCGCCCCAGGCCCGGGTGCGGCTCCAGTCGATCTTCGCCTTGCCGATCGGCGTCGGCGCGGCGGGTTGCTCGATCAGCGTCAGGTAGCCGTTGGCGATCAACCACTCGTTGATGCAGATCCCGCCGTCCATCTTCTTCGAGCCGTGATCGGAGACCACGAGCACGATGGTGTCGTCGCCGAGCAGCTCGAGGACCTCGCCGATCTCGCGGTCGAGGTAGCGGTAGTAGTCGCGCAGCACGTTCTCCCAGGGGTTGCCGGCGACGTACTTGTGGTGCGCGGGATCGCAGTAGCTCCAGAACGCGTGATGGATGCGGTCGACGCCCATCTCGACGATCATGAAGAAGTCCCAGCGCCGGGTGCGCAGCATGTGCTTGGCGAGCGTCCAGTGCTTGCGGGTCTTCTCGTGGATGCGGCCGAGCAGCGCCTGCTTGTCGGAGGTGCGGAAGTCGTCGACGTCCAGCACGTAGCCGTCGGTCACGCGCTCGACCTCGGGCTTGAGGCTGGCGGGGTACGTGTACGCGCTTTCGGTCGAGGGCGTGAGGAAGCAGGTCACCATCTCGCCCTCGATCGGCCGCGGCGGAAAGGTCTGCGGCACGCCGAGCAGGATCGAGCGCTTGCCGTGGCGCCCGAGGACGTCCCACACCAGCGGCTCGCGGACGAGCGCGCCGTTGGCGAACTGGTATCCGTCGTAGGAGTAGTCCTTGCGGTTGCGGAACCCGTAGAAGCCGAGCTGCCCGGGATCCTTGCTCGACATCATCGACGTCCAGGCCGGCACGGTGATCGGCGGGTTCGTCGATTCGAGGTGAGCCACCAGCCCGCTCCGCATCAGCCGCTCGAGGTTCGGCATCTCGCTGCGGTAGCGGTGGAAGAACAGCGCCGGCGGCGCCGAGTCGAGGCCGAGAACGGCGACGCGCGGCACGGCTCTAGAGCTCCACCCCGGCCCGCCGCCGCAGCGTCAGCGCCACCGCGGTCGAGACGACGAGAAAGACCACGATCCAGTGCGTGTGCCAGCCGAGCACGGTGAGCGCGCGCGGCGCGTAGCCGACCTCGATCGTGCGCACCCCGGCCCCCGCCTCGATCGGGCTCTCCGCGGGGGCGAGAAACAGCGACCCCAAGCCCGCCGCCGAGCGGCGGGCCGCGGCTCCCGCCTCGCCGCTTGCCACCACGACCTGCTTGTCGACCCGTCCGCCCGGCCCGACCAGCGACAGGTGATGGGTGCCTTCGCGAATCGCCTGGATGCGCCACGCGACCTCGCGGCGCGCGGCGATCCGCACCGGCGGCGAATCGACGGCCACGCCCTCCGAGCCCTCGAGCTTCCACAGCCGCAGCTCGCCCTGATCGACGACCGCCTTCAAGACCGCGCGCTCTCCGGGGCGCATCGCGCGGCTCGACCAGCGCGCGTCGAGATGCGCGAACAGCAGCGCGAACGGCGGCAGGAGCACCAGGAACGGCACGAGCATGTGGCCGACGTAGGCGCCGAGCGCGCGCAGCACGCTCGCCTGCGCGCGAAACACCACGCCGAGGTCGTCGCGGTAGATGCGCACGGCGAGGAGGTGCGCCTGGACGCGCCGCCTCGCCTCGCGGATCGCCGCCGGCCGGGACGTCCAGCGAAACGCCGCGAGCGCCGCCACCCCGCCGAGCGCCGAGACCAGGACGAGCCCGGCGAGCGGGCCGAGCGCGAGCACGGGGTCGAGCGCGGCGCCGGACGAGACGGCGAGCAGCCGATGCAGGGTGGCCATCGCTTCAGTCGATGTAGCCGAGGCCCTCGAGGCGCTTCTTCACCTCTTCCTCGTCCTTGTCTTCCTCGAGATGGCGGACCTGCTGCTCGAGAACGTGGACGACGAACTGCTGCGCGGAGGGGTAGCCGGCCTGGGCGGCGACCCGGGCGATGCGCTCGTAGAGCGCCTTATCGAGGGCGATCTTCTTGGTGCCGAACATGTCTTCACCTCAGCGCGGCACGGCCGCAATCAAACGGTGGTCGCGTACTGAGGCCTCGTATCGCATATCTTCGTGCAAGACAGCGAAGTCGCGTCCTAGTGGCTCAACACGGGCTGGCCGGCCATCTCGGCCGGGGGCGCGACGCCGAACAGAGCGAGGATCGTCGGGGCGAGGTCGGCGAGGCCGGGGCCCGCGGATTCGATCGGGCGGTTGCTGAGCAGCACTCCCGGCACCAGCTCCGCCGCCATGCAGTGGTCTCCGCTCCATTTCTTGGGGTTGTCCTCGATCGTCGCCCGCGGCGCCTCGCCGAGCGCCGAGGCGTCGGACACGCGGTAGCCGCGACTGTAGCCGATGACGAGATCCGGAGCGAGGTCCCGGTAGCGGCTGCCGTAGATCTCCTCGCGGCGGTACACGCGGGTGACGACCGGCTCCGCGGTCCGGGGATCGCGCCACGCGAGGAGCTTCGCGCCGATCTCGGCGAGCAGCCGGTCGCGCTCCCCGCCGGCGACGACGCCGAATCGCTCGCGGCCCTGCTGGTTCAGGTAGAGGCCGTTCAGGCCGAGCCCGTAGGCGCGCGTGCGCGACCAGTCGACGTCGCCGAACAGCTCCCGCCCCGCGGGCTTGTCGCCGCGCAGCGAGAGAAACCCCTGCTCGCGCAGCCAGCTGTTCAGATGCACGGTGCGGCGAAACGGCGCGAAGCCGTGGTCCGACATGACGATCAGCGTGACGTCGGAGCCGGCCTCGATACGGAGCGCCTCCACGGCCCGGCCGAGCGCGTCGTCGAGGTGGCGGTAGAAGTCGCGGATGACGCCGGCGTGCGGGCCAGGCGCGTCGAGCGTCCGCCAGAACATGTGCGA
>JACPRU010000063.1 GCA_016189835.1 Deltaproteobacteria bacterium
AGGCTACTGGGACGCGACTTCGCTGTTTTGCACGAAGACATGCGAGGCCCCGGTACGCGGCCACCGTACGGTTGCGGCTGCGCCGCGCTGAACGGATCCTGGTCCGGCGGCGTCGCTGCCGCGACCTCGCACGCCGTTCCGACCCCTTCTGTACAGACGCGTGCCGACTGTGGCAGCCTGCGCCGCCGATGATCCGCAGCGAGCAGAACGCGGCGGACTGGGCGCTGGCAGAAGCCCGAGCGCGATCCCGCGAATCCGCCGAGCAGCTGGCCGTCCGGCTCCGCTGGCTCTCGATCGTCGCCATGCCGATCGTCGCCCGCTTGTCGGGCCAGCCGATCCGGAGCCCCTGGTTCGAGGGGCTGCTCGTGCTGGGGATCGCCTACAACCTCTCCATTTCGCGAGCGCTGGGCCGCGGTTGGCGGGCCCCCTCGCTCAGTCTCGCCACCGCGGTCACGGACAGCTTGTTCCTGCTGATGTCCTGCTGGCTGTCGGGTGGGATTCACAGCGCGCTCACCACCTACGACTATCTGGCGATGCTGAGCGTGTGCACGCGCCTGTCGTTCGTTCCCACGCTCGCCCTCGGTGCCCTGTACGCGGCCGAGCTGTCGCTGCTCGCCTGGCTCGACGGCTCGTTGTGGCAGGGCGAGCTGCCGGTGAAGATCTGCTACGTGTTCCTCACGGCGATCTTCGTATTCCCGCTCGCCGAGGAGGCGCGCGACCGCTTCGCCGAGGTGCTCGCCGGCCATCAAGCGCAGCGACGCCTGCTGCATCGCCTGCTGCGCACCGGCGAGGACGAGCGCCGCCTGGTCGCGCGCGAGCTGCACGACCGCGGCGGCGGCGCGTTGTTTTCTCTGCTTCACGGCCTGCGCCGCCTGCGCGAGTTCGTGCACCCGCGCGACGCAGGCGCGGAGGCCGAGGTCGACCGCCTGATCGCCGTCACCGAGGCCACCGTGAACGACCTGCGCGCGCTGCTCGCCGATCTGCGCCCGCGGCTGCTCGACGACCTCGGCCTCGCCGAGGCGCTGCGCGAGCTGCTGTCGCGCGAGCGGGCGCTGTCGGGAATCCCGGTGTCGTTCGAGGTCGCCACCGACGTGTTGCCCGATTCCGAGTCGGCTCTGGCGCTGTACCGCGTGGCGCAGGAGGCGTTCACCAACATCCGGCGGCACGCCCAGGCGAACGAGGCGAACGTCAGGCTGGCGCGGGACGACGGTGGCTGGACGCTCGCCGTCGAGGACGACGGCAACGGGCTCAACGACGGGCGCGCCGGTCTCGGCCTGCGCACCATGCAGGAGCGGGTCGAGGCGCTCGGCGGTAGGCTGGAGATTCGTTCTGCGCCGGGGTCGGGGACCAAGATCTGGGCCTGGGTGCCCGAGAACCTTTCAGGAGAAGGGAATGGCGATTCGAGTTTTTCACGCTGACGACCATCAGACGTTCCGCGACGGCATGCGGCTCATCCTCGAGCGAGAGCCCGACATCGAGGTCGTCGGCAGCGCCGGGGATACCGCCGAGGCGTTGCGCCTGATCAACAAGCTGAAGCCGGACGTCGCCCTTCTCGACCTGAGCATGCCCGGCGGAGGGGTGCTGGCGATCGTGCGCCGCCTGCGCACCGAGCTGCCGTCCGTCAAGGTGCTGATCCTCACCATGTTCGACAGCCCGGCGTACGTTCACGAGGCCGTGACCGCCGGCGCGCTCGGCTATCTATTGAAGGAGGCGCCGGGGGAGGAGGTGGTGCGCGCCGTGCGCAACGTCGCCGCCGGACAGGGCTACCTGATGGCCGCCGTCACGCTGCCGGTGCTGCGCAAGCTCGCCGACGACGCGCGGCTGGAGGGCAGGCGGCATCTGCTGTCGGACCGCGAGATCGAGATCCTCGAGCTGATCGCCGCCGGAGCGGCCAACAAGGAGATCGCCGAGCGCCTGGGCATCACCGAGGTGACGGTGAAGGCTCACCTGCGCAACATCTACGCCAAGATCGGCGCGCAGAACCGCGCTCACGCGGTCACCATCGCCCTGCAGCAGAAGCTGATCGAGTCGGGAATGCCGGTGCTCGATCCCGTACTGAAGTCCTGAAGATTCCGAGACGCTCCCGCAGCCGAAAGATTGATGGGCTTACTCCGAACGAGGGCTTGTTGGGTCGCGGCGCGATCGGGGACAAATCCGCCGCTGCCAGGCTCCTCCCGTTCGATCAGATCAAATCTTCCGGAGGCGCGCCTTCTTCGTCGTTCGGCAGGGAAGGGGGGGGGCGCGGCGAATCGTGCGAGCGGGGTGCGCTTCCGGCGGGCAGCGCGGCGAACGGGCGATCGAATGGCGAGAAGATCGACGAGGGAGGCGGCAGGCCGGTGCGGCGCGTGGCGCGCGGGGCCGGAAACGACGGTTGGCGCCTTGACAGCGACGGTCCCGGACGTGGTAGTGGCTCGCCGTGAGTTGAAAGAGCGGATCCGCCGCTGGATCGCTGCGCCTGACCGGGACCGGGCAGGCAGCCGCGCGGCAATACGATAAAGAGGCTGCCCGCCACCGAGGGGCCGCCGGGGACCCGAACATCGCAAGGAGGACACCTCGAATGATGTGGCACCACAAACTAGCCTCTCGCCGGAGATCACTGGCGATCACCGCCGCTCTGGCGATGGCGATCGCCGGCGTGGCCGCCTGTCACGGCGTCGCCCCGGCGCCGCCGCCGCGCGAAGGGTTCGCGATCACCGACAAGTTCTTCGACGTCAAGTCGCTCGGCAACGACTCCTTCCTGCTGCTCGGCTATCGCAGCCTGCTCGCCCGGTCCGACGACGGCGGAGCGACCTGGAAGCGGCTCGCGGCACCCACCCACCGCAACATGACCCGGCTCGCCTTCGTCGACGGCAAGCTGGGGTGGGGCGTCGGCCACGAGGGCATCATCTTCAAGACCGAGAGCGGCGGCGACGGCTGGAAGGAGCAGCAGAGCGGCACCAAGAACGCTCTGTTCGACCTGAGCGTCACCAGCCCGACGAGCGTCTGGGCTGCCGGCGACCTGTCCTCCGTCCTGCACACGACCGACGGCGGCGCCACGTGGTCGCTGCAGAAGGTGGAGATCTCCTCGATCGGCGTCCGCGAAGACATGACGCTGGCGGTCGGCGACCCGATCTTCTACTCGATCTCGTGCAGCGACGACAACAACTGCACCGTGGTCGGGGAATTCGGGCAGGTGCGCATGACCGCCGACGGCGGCAAGACCTGGGGCGCCGGCCACGGGGGTCTGCTCGGCGTCAAGTATCGTGACGTGATGAGCATGCCGACGCTGCTCTGCGTGAGAGTTCGCGACGCGCAGCACGCGGTGGCCGTCGGCACCTACGGAGCGATCGCCTCGACCGAGGACGGCGTCAACTGGCGCTGGAACGACTCGCCGGTCGGCGCTCCGCTCTACGACATCCGCGCGCTGCCGGACGGCGACTACCTCGCCGTCGGCGCCAGCGGCGTGGTGCTGCGCGGCAACCCGACGAGCGGCTGGAAGGTGGTGGAGATGCCCCCGGGGGTATTCACCTGGATCGGGGCGTCCGATTTCGACGCGGCCGGGCACGGAGTGGCCGGGGGAGGACACGGCCTGGTCCTCACGACCAACGATTTCGGCAAGAAATGGGAGTGGAAGGCCAATGGCTGAGACCAACGATAATCTCATCGTCCATCAGGAGAAGGCGGCGCTCTACCGCCTCGGCCAGTGGCTGATCGACCACCGCAAGATGGTGGCCGGCCTGACTTACGGCTTCACGGCGCTGATGCTCTTCTACACCGTGAAAATCGAGATGTTCACCGAGTTCGGCGACCTGCTGCCCTACCGCCATCCGTTCGTGCAGGTGCACACCAAGTTCGCCAACCAGTTCGGCGGCGCGAACAACATCACGATCATGGTCGAGGTGAAGAACGGCACGATCTTCAACGTCGACACCTTGAGCAAGATCTACAAGATGACGCAGGTCATCGACGTCCTGCCCGGCATCAACCACGACCAGATCGACTCGATCGGCCACCGCTCGACGCGCTACCTGACGATGCAGGGCGGCTCGATCGCCACGCCGCCGGTCATGCGCCGCCCGCCGTCCTCCGACAGGGACGTGAACGAGATCCGCAACATCGTCCACTACTCGGAGAACATTCACGGCATCCTGGTCTCGCTCGACGACAAGGCCGCGCTGATCCGCGCGAACTTCTTCGAGGGGCGGGTCAACTACCGCCAGCTCTTCTACGACGTCAACGACAAGATCATCAAACCGTTCCAGGACGACAACACGGTCCTCTGGGTGGCCGGCGAGCCGCGCCTCTACGGGTGGATTTACCACTACACGGGCGAGGTCTGGTACATCTTCGGCGGCTGCACGGCGTTCATGTGGATCCTGCTCTACCTGTACTTCCACGACTGGCGCGGCTCGCTGCGGCCGACGCTGACCGGCATGATCTCGGCGATCTGGGGCCTCGGCGTGGTCCATATGATCGGCTTCCCGATGGACCCGCTGTCGCTGGTGATCCCGTTCTTCGTCACCGCGCGGGCGGTCAGCCACTCGGTGCAGATGCACGAGCGCTACTACGAGGAGTACCACCGCCACAACTGGAACAAGGTGCAGGCGATCGTCGCGGCGTTCGCCGAGCTGTTCGAGCCGACGCTCTCGGGCATCGTCACCGACGCGCTCGGCATGCTGGTGATCGTGCTCGTCCCGGTGGTGATCCTGCAGCGCATCGCCATCTCCGCCTCGATCTGGGTGGCGGCGATCGTGCTCTCCGAGCTGATCCTCAACCCGATCATCTACTACTACCTGAAGGCTCCGGAGAAGGAGAACGTGCTGGGCCGTGAGGAAGGGCCCTTCCAGCGCCTCATCACCTGGTGGAGCCACGTCGTGGTCGGCCCCAGGGCGCGCTGGGTCGCGCTCGGCTTCTGGGTGGGGGCGTTCCTGCTCGCCGCCACCCAGGTGCAGCACATCACCATCGGCGACGCGACGACCTCCACGCCGCTCCTCCAGCCCGACTCGCCGTACAACAACGCGCACATGCGCATCCAGAAGTTCTTCGGCGGCGTCGAGCCGCTGATCATCGTCATCGAGGGCAAGGAGAAGGGCGCTCTCAAGGATCCGCAGTCGATCGAGGCGATGGAGGCGTTCCAGCGCTACGTCGACAGCGATCCCGAGGTCGGCTACAGCTTCTCGCTCGCCGACATCGTGAAATCGATCAACATGGTGTTCTACGACACCCAGCCGCGCTGGGGCGTGATCCCCGAGGAGATCGGCCGCATCGCCAACCTGTTCTTCTTCTACTTCGCCGGCTCGCCGCCGTCGGAGACCTCGAAGTACCTCGACCCCTCGTACACCAACGCCCACGTCACGTTCTTCTGCCGCAACCACCAGGGCGACACCGTGGCGCGAATCATCGAGCGCTGCCGCGAGTACGTGGCGAAGTTCCCGGCCGCCAAGATCGACTTCCGCCTCGCCGGCGGTCTGATCGGCGTCACCGCGGCCGCCAACGAGGAGATCCTCAAGAACGACATCTTGATGAACGTGCTCGGCTTCGGGACGATCTGGTTCGTCCTGCTGTTCACCTACCGGTCGTTCGTGGCCGGCATCATGATGCTGATCCCGCTGTTCCTCGCCAACGGCGTGATCAACGCCTACATCGGCTTCAACCACCTCGGCATCAACCTGCAGTCGCTCCCCGTGGTGACCGTGGGTGTCGGCTTCGGCATCGACTACGGCCTGTACATCGTCAGCCGCGCGATCGAGGAGTACCGCGACCACCTCGACTTCGAGAAGGCGGTGCAGCGCGGCATGCAGACCGCCGGCAAGGCGGTGACCTTCACCGCGGTGTCGCTGTCGGTCGCCACGCTGGCCTGGGCGTTCTCCGACATCCGCTTCAATTCGGACATGGGACTGCTGCTGTTCCTGTGGATGATGATCAGCTTCATGTCGACGATGTCGTTGCTGCCAGCGCTGATGGTGATCATGAGGCCGAAGTTCATGACCCTGCTCGTCAAGCCCGCACAGGCGGCGAAGGCCGAGCAGGCCGTGGCCACCGGAACATCTTGATCCGCGCGGGGGGACGTTCTTCTGCTTGGAGACAAAGGAGAAGAACGTCCCCCCTCTATTTTTGTCTTGTCGTACTCTCGTGCACCGCGGCGACGAGCGGGCGCCACCCGGCGCCGATCGCCGCCGACGCGCGGATTCCCGTCGAGTCCTATTTTCCGCTCACCGAGCGCAGCCAGTGGAGTTATCGGGTCCAGGACTTCGTCAAGCAACTGACCTACCAGGCGAGGGTCAGGGTTTACGGCGAGCAGTACGTCGAGGCGCTGAACCGCTACGGCATCGCCGTCGAGGAGCGCTATTCGAGCTTCGGTCCCGCCGGCCCGTACGTTCTCGAGGAGCAGGAGCCGATCCTATACTTCCGGGAGAACGGCTATCTGAACCGCGTGCTGCTCACCTACCAGGCGGGAAGGGTGATCGCCGCCAGCGGCTCGGGCGACACGCAGTTCCTGCCGGAGATCCTGCGCGAGGGAGCCTCCTGGGACAGCAACACGCAGGCGTTCCGCGTCGGCGATCTCGGCTTCCAGGTGAGCTTCCGCCATACCGCGTCGATCGAGCGCGAGACCATCCGGGTGCCGGCCGGCGCGTTCGACAACTGCGTGCGCGTCGACACCCACTCCACCGAGGGGCCGAACTCGGGTTACGGGCCCGGCGAGGAGCTGGTGTTCTACTACTCCGACTGGTACGCGCCGGAAGTCGGGCTGGTGCTCACGAGGCAGTGGGACGACGCGCAGCGCCAGCGCGAGCGGACGCGGATCGAGCTGATCGGCTACGCAGTCACCCCGGCCGCTCCGGCCGGGGCCGATTCGGGAACCGCCAGGGATTGAGCCGCGGCGCCGTGGTGCGCCACCCTTCTCAATGCGCGCCCGCGCTCCCGGGTGCGGCCGCGGCGGCCGCCTGGGTCGCGGCCTCGAGCCTGCGCTGACAGCGGGCGAGCTCTTCCTGGGCCATCGTTCGCTGCGTCAGCGCGTTCTCCTTCTCGCCCGTTGCGTTCTGGATCTTCTGCCGCAGCTCGGCGGCCTCCACGCGCAGCAGCAGCGCGTCGCCCCAGAAGATGTAACCGAGAGCGATGCCGGCGCTCAGCGTCAGGGCGAGCAGCACGAACCAGCCGCCGTACGTCCACACCGCCTCCTTGATCTGGCCCTCGGCACTCTTGGTTTCGCTCATGTCGGTCCTCCTGGCGGATCTGGAAAGCGCAGCACCATACGAGACGAAGCGAGATTGTCAACAATCCCGCAGGGCGCGCCCGTCTCTTGCCAAACGAAACGCATCTGTTTTATCCGGGGTCGGCGCCGATCATGCGGACCCCCCACCACCAGCGGAGCGTCGAGGCGTTCTGCGCCGCCGCCGGCCTGGCGGTGACGCTGCTCTCGGGCGGATGCCTGAGCGGATCGCTGGCGGGCGGCAACGCCGCGCGACCGAACCTCGAGAGCAAGGTCTTTGCGATCGGCTGCGACGACGCGCGCCGCTATGCGGCGAAGACCCTGAAGGCGCGCAGCTACCGGATCACCGACGTCACCCGCAGCGGATCGCAGACGACGGTGACCGGGCGGAACGAGGCGGACAAGGTCACCTCGAGCCTCACCGTGACCTGCCAGGGCGACGGCGTGACGGTGCAGCCGCAGGGCCACAGCCAGTGGGTGCGGGACGGCCTGCGCTTCGGCTTCTACCAGATCACCGAGACGGCTGACCGAGTGTGGCCGCCGCCGACCGGGCCGGTGGTGACGATGGATCTGTTCCAGGGGCCCGAAGCGAAGATCGAGTTCCCCGCCGAGCTCGAGCCGCTCGGCGTGGTCGCGGTGCGCGTCAAGGTGCTGAACGCCGGCGAGCGCACGCTGCGCGTCGATCCGCTCCGCGTACAGGCGGTGAGCGAGAGCGGCTCGAAGGCGGCGCCGCTGTCGGGCGCGGACGCCGCGCGCAGGCTCGCCGAATCCGATCCCGGCATCGACTCCAAGCTGCTGCGGCCGACCAGGCTCCATCGGGGGGAGAGCGTCGTCGGCTTCGTCTTCTTTCCGGCCGGCGCCTACAGCGGCGGGTCGCTGGCATTGATCGACGACCAGACGGGCGAAGCGGACGATTACGACGTCGCCTTCGCGATCTCGTAGGCGCGGTGGCGGCCTTGCGAGCGCGACCCGGAGCACTGCTCGTCTCGGCGTTGTTCGTCGGCTCGGGCGCGAGTGCGCTCGCCTACGAGGTGCTGTGGGAGCGGAGCCTGCGGCTCTCGTTCGGCATCTCGACCTACTCCGTGGCCGTCGTCACCGGTGCGTTCATGGCCGGGCTTTCGGCCGGCTATGCGATCGGCCGCGCGCCCCGGCTGCGCGCGTTTCACCCGCTGCGCGTGTATGCGGCCGCCGAGGCGGCGATCGCCCTGTACGCGCTGGCCTTCCCGGCGCTGCACGCGGCCGCCGACGCCGTCTACGCGCATTCCGGGGGGTCGCTCGCGGTTCGCACGGTGCTGGCCGTCGCGCTGCTGCTGGTGCCGACGGGCCTGATGGGCATCACGCTGCCGGTGGTGTCGAGCTGGCTCGCCGAGACCATGCAGGTCGGGCGCGCGGCGGCGATTCTGCTCGCCGCCAACACGCTCGGGGGCGTAGTCGGCACGCTCGGCACCGGATGGTACCTGGTGCGCGTCCATGGGGCGGCGGCGGCGAGCGAGCTGGCGACGATCCTCAACCTCGGCGTGGCGCTCGCCGGGCTCGCATTGTCGATGACGATGCCGCCCGCGGCGCGGCGTCGCGAAGAGCCGTTGCTCGTCCCCGAAGCGCGCACGGCGGGTGACGGCGTGCTCAGCGCCGCCGCGTTCCTGGCCGGCTTTCAGGCCATGGCGCTGCAAGTCGTGTGGAACCGGACGCTGGTCTGCGTGGTCGAGAACAACACCACGTCGTTCTCGCTGATCCTCGCCTCCGTGCTGCTCGGCTCGGGCATCGGCGCCGTCCTCTACGTGCCGTTCGCGCGCCGCGCCGAGGGGCGGGAGCGGAGCCTGCGGCTGTTCCTGGGCGTCGAGCTGGTCCTCTGTCTGCTGGTCGTCGGCTCGCTGCCGCTGCTCAATCGGCTCTACGACGTCGGATCGGCGGTCAGCGCCTGGCGGCCCGTGCGCAGCATCCTCGACCTGTGGATCGACCGCTGGCTGCTGGCGATGTTGCCGGTGCTCCCCCCGTCGGCGGCCGCCGCGTTCCTGCTGCCGGTGCTGATCGCCGCCCGCGCGCCGCGCGGCCGGGCCGCCGGAGCCGCGGCGGTCTCGAGCGTGCTGGCGGCCGACGCGCTGGGCAGCCTGACGGGCTCGCTGGCCGCCGGATTCGGCATGATCCCCCGGCTCGGCTTGCGCGGCAGCCTGCTCGGCGTCGCCGGCCTGGCGGTGGGTACGGGACTGCTGGCGTGGAGCCGCATCGGCGCGGCGCACCGCCGCCCGCTGTGGACGCTGCCGGCGGCCGCCGCGGCGTTGCTGCCGATCGCGCTGGTCGGCCCGCTCACGCTCACGCGATGGTACGACGGCCACCAGGGCGTGCGCGGCGAGCTGCTCTACTACCACGAGGGGGTCTCGGGAACGATCTCCGTGTTCTCGGTCGACCAGCGCAAGGAGCTGTTGATCAACTGCATCGAGGAAGTGCCGAACCACCGCGACGCGATGCTGTTCTTCAAGCTGCTCGGCCACGGCCCGTTGCTGCTGCACCCCGGCCCCCAGCGCGTGCTGATCAACGCGCTCGGCGGCGGCATCACGCTCGGGGCGGTGCTGCAGCATCCCGTGCGCGTCGAGGCGGTCGAGCTGGTGGCGGAGGTCCGTGACGCGATGCGGCTGTTCGCCGAGGAGAACAACGACGCCGCGAACCGCAGCGACTGGCGGCTGATCGCCGACGACGGACGAAACTACCTGCGGCTGGCGCGCGACGCCTACGACGTGATCGCCGCCGACGCCACGCATCCGGCGGCGGGCGAGAGCTGGCCGCTGTACACGCGGGAGTACTACCAGATCGTGCGGGCGCACTTGCGGCCGAACGGAATCTTCGCGCAGTGGCTGCCGCTGCACAACATGATCGAGGCCGACTTCCTGGCGGTGATGAAGACGTTTCGCGCGGCGTTTCCCGAGATGCTCGTGCTGTTCGCCAACCGCTACTGCGTGCTGCTGGGCAGCGCGAGCGCCTTCGCGCTGGACGCGGCGGCGCTCTCTGCGCGCATCGCCGGCGATCCCCGGGTGGCCGAGGACCTGCGGCCCTACGGCATCGAGACCGGCGAGGATCTCCTCAAGTACCTGGTGCTCGACGGCGCGGCGGTCGACCGCCTGGCGGCGTCGGCCGACGTGCTCACCGACGATCGCGCGTCCGTCGAGTTCGCCGAGCTGCGCCGCCTCGGCGTCGCCGAGACCTTCCCGCTCGACCTCGCCCTGCTCGTGAGCGGCCTCGACCCCGCCGCGCTGGCGCGCCGTACGGGTCTGCCGCCGGCCGTGTTCGAGGGGCGAAAGCAGCTGCTCGAGGCGCAGCTCGCGCGGCGCCGGCCGACGCTGGAGTCGACGTTCGACGCGCTGGTGAAGCTCGAGGGGGCGAGCGCTCTCTCGCCGCGCGACCAGGACGTCCGGGTGGCGATCGATACGCTGCAGGGGCAGCTGCTCCGCCAGGTCAGCCAGGAGTACCGCGAGATCCTCGAGCGCGACGATCTCGACCGGCTGATCGAGCCGCTGTACTACGCGCAGCAGCTCCATCCCGACGACTCGTTCCTGAACCAATTGCTCGGCGCCGCGTTCCTGCGACTGCGGCGCTGGGGCGATGCGGTGCCGTACCTCGAGAAGGCGGTCGGCGCCAAGCCCGAGGAACCCACCTACCAGGCGAACCTCGTCTTCGCCTACGAACGGAGCGGCCGTCACTCCGACGCGCTCCAGGCACTCGCCCGCCTGCGGGCGCTCGCCCCGCGGATGTCGGGACTCGACGAGGTCCAGGACCGGATCGAGCGCGAGATGGCCGGGAAGGGGAATAGACCATGAGCGAAAATCGATCCGAGGGACGGCTCGTTTCGCTGGGGCGGACGTTGATCCGTCATCGCGTGGCGGCGCTCGCGGTCGTCGGCGTCGTCACCGCGTTCTTCGGCTACCACGCGCTGCGCCTGCAGCTCCTCAGCCGCTTCGACGAGCTGCTGCCGGCCACCCACCCCTTCGTCGCCGTTCATCGCCAGTTCGCCAAGACCTTCGGCGGGGCGAACACCGTGCTGCTGATGCTGCGAGTGCGCCAGGGCGAGATCTTCACGGTGAAGACGCTGACCAAGATCTGGGGGATGACGGAGGAGCTCGACAAGATCTACGGCGTCAACCACTACCAGATCGAGTCGCTCGCGCACCGCACGAACCGCACGCTGCGCGTCTCGGCCGGCGGGCTCATGGAGATGCAGCCGGTGATGATGTCGGCCCCGAAGCGGGAGGCGGACGTGGACACCGTGCGGCGCATCGTGCACGCCTCGCAGAATCTGTACGGCGTCCTGGTCTCGATCGACAACCGCGCCGCGCTCATCCGCGCGAGCTTCATCGAGGGCATCATCGATCACCGCAAGCTGTTCGACGAGATCCAGAACCGCGTCGTCGAGCCCTTTTCCGACGAGGAAACCGAGATCCTGGTGGCGGGCGAGCCGCGGCTCTACGGCTGGGTCTACCAGTACGCCCATCAGGTGTACTGGATCCTCGCCGCCACCGCGGCGCTCGCCTGGATCCTGCTCTACCTCTACTTCCGCGACTGGAAGGGGGCGCTGCGGCCGACGATCTCGGGAGTGATCGCCGCGGTCTGGGGGCTCGGCTTCATCCACGTGATCGGTTTCTCGCTCGACCCGCTGACGCTGGTGATCCCCTTCTTCATCACCGCGCGCGCGGTCAGTCACTCGGCGCAGATGCACGAGCGCTACTACGAGGAATACCGCCTGTGCGGCTGGCGGCAGGAGGAGGCCATCATCCGCTCGTTCGCGGCGCTGTTCGTGCCGACGCTGTCCGGCATCCTCACCGACGCGCTCGGCATCCTGGCGATCCTGGTGGTGCCGATCGTGCTGCTGCAGAAGCTCGCGCTCACCGCGTCGTTCTGGATCGCCGCGATCGTCGTCAGCGAGCTGTTCTTGAATCCGGTCGTCTACTCGTACCTGAGCCCCCCCGAGCGCGGGATGGTCGAGGCGCGCGAGCGCGGCGCGTTCCAGCGCTGGATCAACGCCGCGGCGGCGGCCGTGGTGTCGCCGACCGGGCGGCGCCTGAGCTTCGCCGTCTGGGGGCTGGTCATGATCGCGAGCCCGATCTTCTGGACCCGGCTGGTGGTCGGCGACTCCGAGGCCGTGACGCCGCTGCTGCGCCGCGACTCCGCCTACAACTTCGCGCACAAGGAGATCCAGGAGGAGTTCGGCGGCATCGAGCCGCTCATCATCGTCGTCGAGGCGCTGAAGCCCGGGTCGATGCGCACCCCCCACAACGTCAAGACGTTCGAGAAATTCCAGCGCTTCCTCGAGCGCGACCCCGACGTCGGCGCGAGCTTCTCGTTCGTCGACGTGATCACCACGATGGGCTCCTTCGTCCACGAGGGGGATCCCAAATGGGCGGTGGTGCCGACCGAGGCGACTTCGGTGAGCTTCCTGTTCGGCGCCTTCTTTCAGGGCACCTCCTACGCCGAGACCGCGCGCTTCATGGACCCGAACTTCAGCAACACCGCGCTCTTCTTCTACTGCAAGAACCACCGCGGGCCGACCATCCGCCGCATCATCGCCCGCGCGCAGCAGTTCATCGCCGAGAATCCCCTCGAGGACGCTCAGTTCCGCCTCGCCGGCGGCTTGATCGGCGTGCTCGCCGCGGCCAACGAGGAGATGGTGCGCAACGACGTCACGCTGAACGTCGTGGGTTACGTGACGATCTTCGTCGTCGTCTGTCTGACCTACGGGTCGTTCGTCGCGGGCCTGGTCATGATCGTCCCGCTGCTCGTCGCCAACGAGGTCGTGAACGCCTACATGGGGCTGCGCGGCATCGGCATCAACGTTCAGACGCTGCCGGTGATCACGGTCGGAGTCGGGTTCGGCATCGACTTCGCGTTCTACGTGGTGAGCCGCGTGCGCGAGAGTCTCGGGACGGTCGGCTCCGTGGCGGCGGCGACGGAGCATGCGCTGCGCACGGCGGGAAAGGCGGTGACGTTCACCGCGCTGACGATGATCGCCGGCATCCTGTTCTGGAATTTCTCCGACATCCGCTTCAACGCGGAGATGGGGCTGCTGCTGGCGTTGTGGATGGCGGTGAGCTTTCTGGCGAGCATGACGCTGCTGCCGGCATTCCTGGTGGCGCTGTCGCCGAAGTTTCTCGGCCGCGGTCGCTCGTAAGCGGCGGAGAGTCGCCACCGATCGCCGGCCAGAGCCGGGGCGCCGCCGGGGGCGGCGGGCCCCGCGGCGGCCCGCTCCGCCGAATTGCCGCCGGGGAGGCCCGCGCCTATACTCGCGGGAAGTGCGCAGGGTTCGTCTCCAGGCGAAGATCCTCGGCTACTTCGGGCCTCTCGTCGCCGCGGTGGTGCTCGGGGCGTTCTGGCTCGTCGACGTGCACACGAGCAACCGGGTGCAGGCGGCAGCCCGCGAGCAGCTCGAGACCTCGCGGCGGGTGTTCGAGGAGCTCCTGGCGACGCGCGCCGAGGGCCTGATCAACGCGGCGTCGCTGGTGGCCGAGCTCGGCGTGTTCTACCAGCCGCTGGAGATGACCGATTCCACGCGCCTGGAGTTCGCCTGCCAGCGCATCAACCAACTGGTCGGCTCGGAAGTGGTGATCGTGACCGATCGCATGGGCGTGATCCTGGCGCGCACCGACCGGCGCTGGGAGGTCGGCGAGACGTTCCGCGAGACGACGGCGGTGGCGCGGGCGCTGCACGGCGAGCGTGCGAGCACGATGTGGGCGCAGGAGGGGCGCCTCTATGCCATGGTCTCGGTGCCGGTGCGGCTCGAGACCGGCCTGGCGGGAACGCTCTCGGTCGGCTATCGCGTGGACGGCAACTTCGCGCTCCAGCTCGCTCTCCTGTCGGGGCACGACGTCGCCTTCCTGACCGGGCGGCGCGTGGTCGCGGCCTCGCGGCAGCTCGAGCAACGCGAGGAGCGCGCGATCGAGCGGCTCGCCGGCCAGATCCAGGGAGACCGCGCGGTCTACGGTCCCGTCGATCTCGCCAGCGGCCTGCCGGCGATGGTGGTCAGCCCGTTCTACGGTCTGCAAGGCGCTCCCATCGGCTCGTACGCGATCCTGCGCGGGCTGCACGGCGAGGCCGCCGAGCTTCGCGCCCTCGAGCAGCAGACGGCGCTGATCGTGGCGTGCGCGCTCGGCGCGGCGCTCGGCATCGGCTTCCTGGTCAGCCGATCCATCGCCCGGCCGCTGACCGATCTGGCCTCCGCCGCGCACGAGCTCGGCAGCGGAAACTACGACTTCCGGCTCCCGCCGCCGGCCGGATCGAAGGAGGTCGAGGATCTCACGCGCTCCTTCGAGGCGATGCGGCAATCGCTCAAGTCGCGGATCGACGAGCTGCGCCGCCTGACCTCGCGCCTCGAGCAGATCGTCGGCGAGCGCACCGCGGCCCTCGAGAGCGCGCTGGCCGAGAACCGCTCCCTGGTCGAGACGCTGCGCGAGTGGAACGACGTGCTCGAGCGGCGGGTCGAGGAGCGCACTCGGGACCTCGCCGAGGCGCAGAATCTGCTGACGCGTCAGGACCGGATAGCGGCGATCGGCCGGCTCGCCGCCGGGATCGCGCACGAGATCAACAATCCGCTCGGCATCCTGTCGGGGTTCGCCGAGGGGCTGCTCGACCGCAGCCGGGATCCGGCGCTGGCGCGCCAGCCCGCGTTTCGCGACTTTCCCGAGTATCTCAAGCTGATCGGCCAGGAGGTAGAACGTCTGAAGTCGATCGTGCAGCGGTTCCTGCGCTTCGCTCGCAGCCGCAGTCCCGAGAAGCAGCTCATCGACATGAACGGGATCGCCCGCCAGGTGCTCGAGCTGCTCGGCAGCCACGCGCGGCGCGAGGGAAAGGATCTCGCCGGCACGCTGAGCCCGGTGGCATCGCTGGTGGAAGCCGATCCCGAGCAGCTGAAGCAGGTCGTGCTGAACCTCGCGCTCAACGGCCTCGACGCCGTCGAGCGCGGGGGGTGGGTGCGGATCGTCACCGAGATCCGCGACGGCACCGTCGAGGTCTGCGTGCGCGACAACGGCGAAGGCGTTCCCGAGGCGCTGCGCGGGCGGGTCTTCGAGCCGTTCTTCTCCACCAAGCCGCCCGAGAAGGGCACGGGGCTCGGCCTTGCGCTGTGCCACGATCTGGTGAGAGAGAACGGCGGAGAGATCGAGCTCAAGGAGACGGCGGGGGGAGCGGGAACCGAGTTCGTCATCCGGCTGCCGCTGGCGCGACCGGGCGAGCTGCGCGCACATGGCTGAATCGAACCCAGTCGAGGAGCAGCGTCCGCCGGCGGCTCCCGGCGAGCGGCCCCACGTCCTCGTCGTCGACGACGCGGAGATGATGCGCGCCATGCTGGCGCGCGAGCTCCCGCGCCGCGGGTGCCGCGTCTCGACGGCGGGCTCGGGGGAAGAGGGCGTGCGCCTGGCGCAGTCCGAGGATTTCGCGGTGGCGATCGTCGACATCCTCATGCCCGGGCTCGACGGCATGGAGACGCTCAAGCGCCTGCGCCAGGAAAGTCCCGCGACGGAGGTCGTGCTGCTCACCGGCCACGGCACGATCGAGGGAGCGGTGGCCGGCATGCGCAGCGGCGCCTACGACTACCTGACCAAGCCGTGCAGGCTCTCCGAGCTGTCGGCCGTGCTGCGCCGCGCCGTGGAGCACCGCGCGCTGCGGCGCGAGAACGCCGCGCTGAAGCGCCTGGTGAGCAGCGGCGCCGGCGGCACGTCGATGGTCGCCGCCAGCGGCGTGATGCGCGACTTGATGGCGCGGCTCGAGCGCGTCGCTCCGACCGACTCGCCGGTGCTGATCCAGGGCGAGAGCGGCACGGGCAAGGAGCTGGTGGCTCGGCTGCTGCACCGCCAGTCGGGCCGCCGCGACAAGCCGTTCGTGGTCATCAATTGCACCGCCATCCCCGACAGCCTGTTCGAGAGCGAGCTGTTCGGGCACCAGCGCGGGGCGTTCACCGGGGCGGTCGAGCGACGCCTCGGGCTGGTCGAGGCGGCCGACGGCGGGACGCTGTTCCTCGACGAAGTCGGCGAGATGAATCCGGCGGCGCAGGCCAAGCTGCTGCGCACGCTCGAGTCCGGGGAGATCCGCCGCGTCGGCGAGAACCGGACGAGCCGGGTCGACGTGCGCGTGGTCGCGGCGACCAACAAGCGGCTCGCGAACGAGGTCGCGGCGGGCCGGTTTCGCGAGGATCTCTACTACCGTCTGAACGGCGTGCCGCTGCACATCCCGCCGCTGCGCGACCGCGGCGAGGACGTCGAGGCGCTGGTGCAGCACTTCCTGATGGAGGCGGGCAAGCATCCCCGAGTCACGGGCATCTCGGCCGAGGCGCTGGCGGAGCTGCGCGCCTATGCCTGGCCCGGGAACGTGCGCGAGCTCAAGAACTGCGTGCAGGCGCTGCGCATCCTGGCGATCGGCTCGGAGATCACGCTCGACGACCTGCCGCCCCACATCCGGACCGCGCGGCCCAAGGACGGGAACCCCTGGGATCGGCGCCCGATCCTCGAGCTCGCGCAGGTGACCGAAGACTACATCCTCTACGCGCTCGAGCGCTGCGGCGGGAACAAGAGCCAGGCGGCGCGCCTGCTGGGAATCGATCCGAAGACGCTCTACAAGCGGCTGCGCAGGCAATCCGGGGACGCTCCCTTGTCTTCGTTCTCCGTGGGGAAGGAAGAGCAGGGGGCGTCGCCGCTGCCCGGCCGGAAGTGCAAGTAGGCGAGGGCGGCGAGGCCGAGCAGCGCCGAGGCGAGCTCCGACAGGCGGAGCACGAACGAGACGACGATGCCGTCGGTGACGGAGTAGCCGAGCCGGGTGAAGATCAGCGCGTTGCCGCCCTCGAAGACGCCGAGCCGGGCGGGGATGAGAAACATCGTCGCCTCCATGAACACCAGGCCGGCGGCGGTGGTGAAGCACGCCGCCGCGGTGGGGTGGAGGTCGAGCGCCGACATCACGGCGTAGTACTGGGGCACGCGCACGAACTGCGCGAGCGTGTGCAGCAGCACCGACGCGGCCAGCTCCCGGCGGTGGCCGGCGAGGAACGTCGCCACCCTGGCGTCGAACTCCGCGGCGTGGCCCGGCAGGCGCTCGAGCATGGCCGAGGCGCCGAAGATGGCGCGCACGAAGCCGACACCGACCCGGAAGATCCCCGCGCGCTGCAGTGCGAAGAAGGCGACGACCGCCGCGGTCCACAGCCCGAGGGCCGCGAGCGCGAGCGTCCGCTCCTCGGCGTTGAGGGAGAGCCCGGTCAGGACGGCGGCCATCCCGCAGCAGAGGAAGATCGCCTGGCCGATGGCGAACGTCAGCTTGTCGACCATGACCGAGGCGAACCCGTCGGCCAGCGGCACCCAGCGGCGGAGCAGCATCCCCTTGACGACCTCTCCGCCGACCGTCGCGGTCGGCGTCAGCACGTTGACCGCGACCCCGGCCGTGCGGGCGAGCAGCGTGTCGAACCGCGACACCGCGTGGCCGTGCCCGGGCAGGCACCACCGCCACGCTTCGCTGTGCAGCGCGTCGATCAGCAGCTCGAGGGCGAAGATCGTCAGAAAGGACCATCCGACCGAATACAGGCCGAGCATCACGCGCCCGACGCCCGCCTTGCGGACCACGAAGCCGAACAGCGCGATGCCGAACAGGAGCAGAAGCAGTTGCAGTCGGCGCATGCGGTACGCTCGGCTCGACTCGGATGCGCGGTTTGGCGGCGCAGCGCGTCTCGGCTCGGCGCGGGACCGCTTAGCAGATTCGCCGCGCGCGCGGAAGTCGCGCGCGACATCGCACGCGACTCGCCCGGCGGCCCGGGGCGGCTGGCGCAGGCGGTGGCGTTTTCTCTTGAATTCGCAGGCGCCGGCGGTCGTCTGTCCCGGGTGAGCACGATTTGACCACCTCCGGGCGAAGCCATATGACGAGCCGCGCATGATCGAGGTACGGAACCTGCGCAAGCAGTTCGGCTCCACGGTGGCGGTGAACGACGTCTCGTTCCGCGTCCAGACGGGCGAGATCATCGGTCTGCTCGGCCCCAACGGCTCCGGCAAGACCACGATCATGCGGATCCTGACGGGCTTCTTTCCGCCCACCGCGGGTACCGCCTGGGTCGGCGGGTTGAGCGTCGAGGCCGACTCGATCGCCGTTCGCCGGCTGATCGGCTACCTGCCGGAGAGCGTCGTCCTGTACCCGGACATCCCGGTGGCCCGCTACCTGCGCTTCTGCGGCGAGGTGAAGGACCTGACCGGGAACAAGCTCCGCGAGCGGATCGAGGCGGTGATCGAGGCCGTCGGGCTCGGCGAGGTCCGCCACCGCGAGATCGGCAAGCTCTCCAAGGGCTACCGGCAGCGCGTCGGCTTGGCGCAGGCGTTGATCGCCGAGCCGGCGCTGCTGATCCTCGACGAGCCGACGGTCGGGCTCGATCCCAGCCAGGTGATCGAGATCCGCAACCTGATCCGCAACCTGCGCGGCCAGAGCACGATCCTGCTGTCGACGCACATCCTGCACGAGGTGAGCCTCGCGTGCGACCGGGTCATCATCATCCACCGCGGCGACATCATCGCCGAGGACACCGCCGAGGGCTTGAACCGCCGGGTGCAGGGAGTGTTCCAGACGCTGGTGCGGGTGGATGGGCCGCTGCCCGAGGTGGTCGGCGCGCTCCGCTCACTGCCCGGCGTCGACGAGGTGATCGAGGATGCCGTGCCGAGCGATGCCGCGACGCGCCTGCGGATCGTGTCGCGAGAGGGCGAGCCGGTGCGCAAGGCCATCGCCCGGGCGATCGTCGACCGCGGCTGGAGCCTGATCGAGGTCAGCCCGATCCAGCTCACCCTCGAGGACTTGTTCGTGCGCCTGGTGCGCCAGCAGCCGAGCGGACACTGACGTGAATCGCACCTGGGCGCTCTACAAGAAGGAAGTCCGCTCCTACTTCGTCTCGCCGCTGTTCTACGTCGTGGCCGCGGTATTCCTCTCGCTGTGCGGCTTCTTCTTCTATTCCGATCTCAACTTCTTCCTGCAGTTCGGCTTCGGAATGGACATCATCGGCAATTTCTTCCAGCTGCTGTTCGCCGACATGAGCCGGGCGATGCTGATCACCGTGCCGCTGCTGACCATGCGGCTGTTCGCGGAGGAGCGTAAGCTCGGCACGATCGAGCTGCTGTTCACCTATCCGCTGCGCGAGCGGGAGGTCTACGCCGGCAAGTTCTGCGCCGCGGCCACCGTATTCCTGGTGATGCTCGGCGCCACGCTGCTCTATCCGATCCATCTCTACACCGTCCAACCCTATGCGTTCACGGTGGTCGCCGCCGGCTACTGCGGTCTGCTGTTGCTCGGCCTGATGTTCATCGGCGTCGGCCTCTTCGTCTCGTCGCTCACCGACAGCCAGGTGGTGGCCGGCGTGGGCTCGGTCGGCCTGCTGTTCCTGCTGTGGTCGGCCTCCTGGAACGAGGCGTCGGGCAGCGACCGGGTGATGGGCGTGGTCAAGGCGTTCTCCACGTTCGAGCATTTCTCGAACTTCTCGAAGGGATTGATCGACTCGACGGACGTGCTCTACTTCGTGTTCGTCGTCGTCTTCTTCACGAACCTCACGCTGCGCTCGCTCGAGTCCCGGCGGTGGCGAGGGCGGCGATGACCGCGCTCAGGAACTACGGTTTGCTGCTGCTGAACGCGCTCGGTCTGCTCGGCTGCGTCTCCTTCGCGCTGGCGATCAGCTACAACCACAACCTGCGGGCCGACCTGACCCCGGGGCAGACCTACACGCTGTCGCCGCACTCCCTGAAGATCCTCGACGGAATCCGGCAGGACGTGCAGATCCTCGCGTTCGTGCGCAAGGAGGACCCGCGCAACGGCTATCTCCAGGACCTGTTCTGGCGGATCGGCCTGCGCCAGCCGAAGATCCGCTCGCGGGTCATCGACATCAACCGCAATCCCGCCCTGGCGCGCGCCTACCGCGCCGACGCCTACGGATCGGTGATCGTCGAGTCCGGGGCGCGGCGCAAGAACTTCTCCGACGTTCGCGAAGAATATCTGATGGCGGCGATCCTGCAGGTCACGCGCGACTACGAGAAGACGGTCTACGTGCTGACCGGCCACGGCGAGCACGACGTCACCGACGCCGATCGCAACCGGGGATACAGCACGTTCGGCAACGTGCTCGAGCAGGAGTTCTACCACGTGAAGCCCCTGTCGCTGTTGGGCGGACAGGCGGTGCCGAGCGACGCGGCGGCGATCCTGATCCCCGGGCCGCGGAGCGCCCTGCTGCCGGAAGAGGCGCTGAAGCTCGACGGATACCTGCACTCCGGGGGGTCGCTGCTGGTGCTGCTCGATCCCGGCGAGGATCCGTCGATGGAGGCGTTCCTCCACCGCTACCGGCTGGCTCTGCCGGCGCAGGCGATCGGCGACGGCGATTACCGGCTGGCGGGCAGCGAACCGTTGTCGGCGCGGGTTCCGCAGAAGTCGCGAGAGTCGACCGTCACCTCCACGCTCGACTCCGACCCGGTGTTCTCGCAGTTCGGACCGATCGACGTCCAGCCCGGCGACAACGAGCAGTTCGACATCCTGCCGTTGCTCAGCACCTCGCCGAACAGCTGGGCGATCTCGCTGCGCGGGCCGATGCTGCCGGACAATCTCGAGTTCGACCAGACGCGGGGAGATCGCCGCGGACCGTTCCCGGTGGGCGTGTCGGTCGCCGTGCGGATCGCGGAACCGCAGGCCGTGGAGGAGGACCAGGCGGTCCGCCGGGCGGGGCGGATGATCGTGTACGGCGACTCCGACTTCGCCAGCAATCAATTCATCGATCTGCTCGGCAACCGCGATCTGGTCGTCAACAGCGTCAACTGGCTGGCACTCGAGGACACGCTGATGGGCGTGCGCCCGGCGCGCAAGGTCGCCGGCAAGGAGCAGTTCTTCGTTTCCAGCCGGCAGAACTACGCCGTGTTCCTGCTCGGCGTGGTGATCGAGCCGGTGGTGTTTCTGATGCTCGGTCTGGCGGTGTTCGTGCGGCGGAGGATGAGTTGACCTGGCGGACCACGCTCGTCTACTGGGTCTTGCTCGGGCTGCTGGCCGGCTACTACGCCGCCGTCGAGAGCAAGGCCCGCCCGGTCTCCGAAATCGTGGTGGCGCGCGAGAAGGTGCTCGGCGTGTACGCCGACGAGGTGATGGCGATCACGCTGCGCCGCGACGGCCAGGACGTCCGTTGCGAGCGCCGGGACAAGCGCTGGACGATGGTCCAGCCGCGGGACGCGAAGGTGCCCGCCGACCTGATCTCGGTGCTGGTCGACAACCTGACCGAGAAGCAGGAGGCCGAGGAGATCTCCGCCGCGCCGCCGCCCGAGGAGCTGAGGGCGTTCGGCCTCGCCGACGCCTCGACCGTGCTCGAGGTCGAGCTGGCCGGAGGCAAGACGGCGAGCGTGAAGCTCGGCGCGCGCAACCCTCCGCAGACGGCGGTCTACGCCCAGACGAGCCTCTCGCCGCGGGTGCTGCTGGTCGGCCTCAACGTTCAATACTACGCGGACCTGCTCCACGAAGCCGGCCGCGTGGCGGCGGCGAGCTCCGCGAGCGGCAAAAATTGACACGCCTCGCGGGGGCGTGGTAGCCAACCTCGTTCCCGCATGGCTCGTCCGCCGCACAACCCCGAGTTCCGCGAGCGCGAGCCGTCGTAGAGGGCGCGCCCGGCCGTTTCCGGAGCCGCCGCCCGGCACGCAGACGTCGATGGAGTTCGGCTTCAACGAAGAGCAGGAGATGCTCCGCAAAGCGGCGGGGGACTTCCTCGCCCGGGAGTGCCCGATGAGCTACGTGCGCCGCATGATGGCGGACGAGCTGGGATACTCCGCGGAGGTCTGGCGGAAGATGGCCGCGCTGGGCTGGATGGGCCTGATCTTTCCGCAGGAGGTGGGGGGCGCGGGGCTCGATTTGGTGGATCTGGCGGTGGTCCTGGAGGAGATGGGGCGCGCGGTGCTGCCCGGGCCCTTCTTCTCGACGGTGCTGCTCGGCGGCGGAGCGCTGCTCGACGGAGGCAGCGCGGCGCAGCGGCAAAAGTACCTCGAGCCGATCGCCGCCGGCGAGCTGAAGGCGACGCTCGCCGTGCTCGAGCCGAGCGGCCGCTGGGGCGCCGACGGCGTCGAGGCGACCGCCGTGGCCGACTCGGGCGGCTACCGCCTGAGCGGCGTCAAGCTGTTCGTTCCCGACGCGCACGTCGCCGACCTGGTGATCGTCGCGGCGAGAACCAGCCCGGGCTGCGCCGCCGAGGGCATCTCGCTGTTCGCGCTGGAGCTGCCGAAACAAGGCGTGGCCATCACGCCGCTCAAGACCCTGGACGCGACGCGCCGGCTCTGCGAGCTGAAGCTCGAGCAGGTGCGCGTCGGCCCCGAGGCGATCGTCGGCGACGCCGGCGACGGCTGGCGGATCTTGCGGCGGGTCACCGACCGCGCCAAGGTGGCGCTCTGCGCCGAGATGTGCGGCGGGGCGGAGCGGGTGCTCGAGATGAGCGTGGAGTACGCCAAGGTGCGCGTGCAGTTCGACCGTCCGATCGGCAGCTTCCAGGCGATCCAGCACAAGTGCGCCAACCTGCTGCTGCTCGTCGAGAGCGCCAAGTCGGCGACCTACTACGGCGCCTGGGCGGTGGCCAACGGGGTCCCCGAGGCGCCGCTCGCCGCGGCGATGGCCAAGTCGTACACCAGCGACGCCTGCCGCACTGTCGCCGGCGAGGCCATCCAGATCCACGGCGGAATCGGCTTCACCTGGGAGCACGACCTGCACATCTACTTCAAGCGCGCCAAGGCGTCGGAGCTCACGTTCGGCGACGCCGCCTACAACCGCGAGCGAGTCGCGGAGCTGATCGACCCGTAACCTCGAGAAGAGATAGGAGCGAGAGCATGGCAGAAAAGGACCCGAGAATCGGCCGCACCACCCAGCCGGTCACGATGCGCGTCGAGTTCGGCAAGATCCGCGAGTTCGCCGCCGCCATCAAGGACGACAACCCGATCTACTTCGACGAGGACTACGCGCGGCGGGAGGCGGGCGGAGTCATGCCGCCGCCGACGTTCACGATGACGCAGGCGTTCTGGGATTCGCACTCTAACCGGATCGAGCTCGGCATGGACCTGCGCCGGGTGCTGCACGGCGGTCAGGAGTTCGAGTACGTGCAGCCGGTGCACGCGGGCGACACGCTGACCGCCCGCAGCTCGATCACCGACGTCTTCAAGAAGCCGGGCAAGCGCGGCGGCGAGATGACGTTCGCCGTGCTCGAGACCCAGTTCAGCAACCAGCGCGGCGAGATCGTGCTCTACTCGCGCTCGACGATCATCGAGACCGCCAAGCCGGTCGAGAAGAAGGACTGAGCTACTAGGACAATGAGATACGAGGCCTCAGTACGCGACCACCGTTTGGTTGCGGCTGTGCCGCGCTAAGGAGGAACGCGCATGGCGGAACGAAGGAAGCTCGACTACGCGGCAGTGCGGGAGGGCGACGAGCTGCCGAAGTTCGAGGTCAAGAACCTGACCCGCACCGACATCGTTCGATACGCGGGCGCGTCGGGAGACTTCAACCCGATCCACCACGATCAGACGTTCGCGAGCGGCGCCGGCTACCCGACCGTGTTCGCGCACGGCATGCTGAACGCCGGCTTCGTGAGCAAGTGCCTGACCGACTACGTCGGCCGGCCGAACCTGCGGAAGTTCTCGGTGAACTTCCGCACCCAGGTCTGGCCGGGCGACACGATCACCTGCGGCGGCAAGGTGACCCGCAAGTTCGAGGAGCGCGGCGAGCAGTGCATCGAGGGCGAGCTGTTCGCGGTCAATCAGAGGGGCGAGGTGGCGATCACCGGCTCGTTCGTGGCCGCGCTGTCCTGACGCGGGGGGGAGGGGGGCGCCTTGTCGAGCCTCACGGCGGAAGCATTGCTCGAAGCCATCGACGGACCGACTCCGGCCGGCACGCTCGAAGGCAAGTCGATGCCGATCCTCACCCGCTTGCCGGGCGGGGCGCTCGGCTTTCGCATCATGGGCAAGTTCGCCCGATCGGGCGCGCCCGTGCGCGTGGTGCGGGTGACGCTCGAGAGCGGGCAGGCGGTGCGCGTCGGCGAGGATCAGATCTTCTTCAAGAAGGGCATGGTCGAGGCTCCGGCCTCGGCCATCCGGCCGGGTGACGCGCTCGAGCCCGCGTGGGACTATCGGGACGGTTATGTGCCGCCCGACCTCGACGGGCGCCGGCCGGCGGACGGTACGCTGCGCGTCGCCGCGGTCGCGCCGGACGGCGAGGCGGAGACGTTCTCCGCACCGATCCGCGAGACCGGACGCTTCTTTCTCACCTGCGGGGCGCTGCTCAAGGCTTGAGGCGGCGCGGCGCAGAGCCGGCGCTCGAGCGGCTGCGCGAGCGCATCGTCGACTGCCGCCGCTGCCCGCGCCTGGTGCGCTACCGCGAGGCGGTGGCGCGCCGGAAGATCCGGCGCTTCGCGCAGTGGAGCTACTGGGGCCGGCCGCTGCCCGGCTTCGGCGATCCGCGCGCGAGGTTGTGGGTCGTCGGACTGGCGCCGGCGGCGCACGGCGGCAACCGCACCGGGCGCATCTTCACCGGCGACCGCAGCGGCGACTGGCTGTACGCGGCGCTGCACCGCGCGGGATTCGCCAATCAGCCGACCTCGGTGTCGCGCGACGACGGCCTGCGGCTGCGCGGCGCCTGGGTCTCGGCGGTCGTGCGCTGCGTCCCGCCGGCCAACCGGCCGACGACCGAGGAGCGCGACCGCTGCCTGCCGTACCTCCGCGAGGAGCTCGCGCTGCTCGACCGCCTGCGCGTCCTCGTCGCGCTCGGCGGCTTCGCCTTCGAGAACCTGGTGCGCGCGCTGCGCGACGGCGGGGATGCGCCTGCGGTTCGCGCGCGCTTCGCTCACGGCGCGATCGTTCCTCTCGCCAGCGGCCGCACGCTGATCGGCTGCTACCACCCGAGCCAGCAGAACACGTTCACCGGGCGGCTGACCGAGGCGATGCTCGACGACGTCTTTCGGGAGGCGCGGCGGCGGGCCGGCGGGGCGAGGAGACGCTGAATCGGCTGCCTCGCGCGCGGGGCGCGAGGCGGCGATTCAGCCCTCCGCCCAGGCCGCCGGGCTCTCCAGCAGCTCGCGAATCCGCCCGGTGAGACGGGCGGCGGCCGCGCCATCGGCGACGCGGTGATCGTAGGCGATCGACAGCGCCAGCGTCGGCCGCGCCACGATCGCTCCGTTGCGCACGACCGGGCCATCGACAGCTGGCGAACCCGCTCCTCGAGCCGCCGCGACAGCAGCGCCTTGCGGAAGATCTCGAGCCGGACCGCGTCGTCCATCACGGCGCTCTGCAACGGCCGTGCGCAGCGCGCAACCCTCGGGAATCGTATCGTCAGAACAGCGTGCCGATCAGCGTGCCGAGCACCGAGATCGGCGCCTGGTCCTCGATTCCCTGGGCGGCGCGGCTCACCCCGCGCAGCGCGCCTTCGGCCTGGTCGTAGAGCGCATCGTCGGCGACCAGGCGGCCGAGCGTGCCCTCGCCGCGCTTCACCCGATCGGAGAGCTCGGCGAAGTTCTGTGCGGTGACGTTCAACCCGGCCACCGTCTCGCGCAGCTCGGCGTACATGCCGTCGTCGATCAACAGCTTGCCGAGCGTGCCCTCGCCGCCCGCGAGGCGGCCGGTCACCTTGCGGATGTCGCCGAACGATTCGCGCAGCGCGCTCAGAGTCGCCGTCGCCTCGTCGTAGAGCGTGGAATCGGCGAGCAGCTTGCCGAGCGTGCCCTGGCCGCTGTTCAGCTTGTCGGTGATGCCGCTCAGATTCTTCACCGTCTGCTGGAATCCCTGGCGGTTCTCGTCGAGCATCTCGCTCACCGTCTTCAGCAGGCGGTCCTGGTTCTCGTTCAGGGAGTCGGCCAGGCCGCGCAGGCTCCGCCCGACCTGGTCGAGCTCGTCGACCATCTGCGAGATGCCCGCCGCCGACTCGCCGCGGATGGTCGCTTCGGGCGCCACCCGCGGGCGCGACGGCGATCCGCGATCGATGGCGACGAAGCGCGCGGCCGACAGCGCCTGGAAGTCGAGCCGGGCGACCGCGTCGTCGTGAAGCTCGACGCCGCGGCGGAGCTGCAAGGCGACGCGCACCTTGTCGGCCTCGAGGCGGACCTCGCGCACGCTGCCGGCCTTGACGCCAGCGACGCGCACCTGGGCGCCGACGCTCAGCCCCTGGACGTCGCCGAACTCCGCCCACACGCGGTAGCCGCGGGCCAATAGCCCGCTGCCGACCGTCGTCTCGATGAAGCCGACGAACAGCAGAATGCCCCCGAGGAAGAACAGACCGACCCGCTGCTCTCTGGAAAACGCCATGGGAGTCTCCTGTGCCGATCACACCACCCGCGCCGCGCGCAGGAAGTTGCGCGTATGCGGATGCTCGCTGTGGAAGAAGTCGTCGCCGGTGCGGTAGTCGACGATCTCGCCGTGACGGAGCACCGCGACGTGGTCGGCGATCTCGCGGGCGAGCGGCAGGTTGTGGGTGACCACGACCTGGGTGGGGCGGCGGCGGTCCTGGATCCTGCGAATCAGCGCGCCCACTTCCTCGGTGAGCAGCGGATCGAGCTCGGCGGTCGGCTCGTCGTAGAGGATGAGGTCGGAGCGCACCGCGAGAGCGCGGGCGATCGCCACCCGCTTGCGCATGCCGCCGGACAGCTCGGCGGGCATCTTGTCCTCCGTGCCGGCCAGGTCGACTTGCTCGAGGCACTCGCGGACGATGCCGCGAATCTCCTCGCGCGTCGCGCTGCGGTGCTCGCGCAGCGCGAGGCTCACGTTCTCGGCGACGGTCAACGAGTTGAGCAGCGCCGAGGTCTGGAAGACCATGGACGCGCGAAACGGCTTCTCTTCCATCGGCAGCCGACGGTATTCCGCGACCGTCGAGTCGTTCAAGCGGATCTCGCCGTGATCCGGGGTCTCCAGGCCGATGATCTGGCGGATCAGCACGGACTTGCCCTCGCCGCTGCCGCCGATGATCACCAGCGTCTCGCCCGCCAGGACCTCGAGCCGCACGCCGCGCAGCACGGGCTGGCCGTCGTACGACTTCCACACGTCGCGAACGGCGATCGTCACGGGCTTGGCGAGCTGCGGGGGTTCGCTCATTTCGGGGTGGCCGGGAAGAACAGGAAGGCGACGCGTACGATCACGAAGTCGGCGATGATGATCGCCACGAAGCTCCACACCACCGCCGACGTGGTCGCCCGGGCCACGCCCTCCGCGCCGCCGCTGGTGCGGAAGCCGAACGTGCAGGCGACGATCGACACCAGCATGCCGAACACCAGACCCTTCACCAGGCCGACGAGGACGTCGGTCAGATTCAGCCACTCGGTCAGGTTGTCGAGAAACTGCGAGACGCTGATCGAGATCGTCGGGTCGAGCGCGACCACCAGCGTCCCGCCGAGGATGCCGATCACGTCGGAGTAGAGCACGAGCATCGGCAGCGCGAGCGTCATTGCCAGGAAGCGCGGCATCGACAGGAACGGCACCGGATCGATGTCCATCGTGCGCAGCGCCGAGATCTCCTCGTAGACCTTCATCGACCCGATCTCGGCGGCGACGGCCGATCCCGACTTGCCGGCGACGATGAAGCCCATGATGACCGGGCCGAGCTCCTTGGTCATCGCCAGGCCGACCAGCGAGCCGAGCACCTCCTGCGTGTAGTTGGCGAGTTGGTCGGCGGCCTGCACGACCATGACCATGCCGACGAACAGCGATACCAGCGCGGCGATACCCAGCGTCTCGGAGCCGACCAGCAGGAGCTGGGTGACGATCTTCGGCAGATGGCGTCCCGCCGAGCGGCAGTGCCAGACGGTGGCGGCGAGCAACGAGACGCACTCGCCGACGATCTGCAGGACGTCGAGCGTGCCGCGCCCCAGCGCGGCCACGACGCCGGGCGGGGCCCGGAGGGAGGAGCGAGCGCTGTCGGTGGCTTGGGCCATGCCGGCTCCGTCGGCCTCAGTCGAACGAGAGATACCACGGCGGGACGAGCTTGCCATCGCCCCAGGACCACATCCGCCACAGCACGTCGCGGTGCGTGGCGGCGCCGTGATGCTCGGCTCCGTAGAGCCGGTAGAGCGGCGCCCAGGTTAGGCGCAGCCCCGGGTTCTTCGGGAACAGGCCGTCGAGCAGGGTCGGCGCCTGGGCGTCGCCGGCCCGCGGGGAGTCGCGATCGATCCACAACGGCACGAGCGCGCGCGTGTGCAGCCGCATGTCGCCCTCGCCCTCGTGCTGGTCGCGGTAGAAGAGGAACAGCACGTCGGCGCGCCGGTACGCGGCGTCGTCGCCGAGGCCCTCGTGGCGGCGGTAGAACGGCCAGAAGTAGAAGACCGAGTGCATCGTCGCGGTGCGGCGGTCCTGGTAGAGCGGCGTCAGCCGCAGCGACCGCCGCCGCCCGCTGGAGAGCTCCCGCTCGATCGTCCAGAACGGCCACGGAAAGCCCTCGATCTCCGTGTCGCTCGCGCGGTCGATGGTGTGGGTGTAGAGCGGCAGCACGAGCAGGAACGCGTACGAGCGGCTCTCGATGCGCGGTCCGTCGAGCGCCGAGAAGAGCGGCCAGGAGATGCGGGTCGCCACCGCGCCCGCGCGGCCGGGATGGGCGACCGCGCGGACGTACAGCGGCCAGGCGACGTAGGACGACTCGTACTCCGCGCCGAGCACCGTGTGCCCCCAGATCGGCCACAGGCGCACGCCTTCGCCGGCCGTGCCGCCGACCCGCGAGAAGAACGGGAACGGCAGCCAGGTGCGCCGCCACAGCGGCTCCTCGAGGCGCAGGTACAGGGGGAAGAGCAGCATGCGGATCCGCTGGTAGCCGAGCAACCCCTCGACGTCGGCGTAGAACGGCAGCACGGAGAGCGAGCGCCCGGAGTCCGGCGCGTCGCGGTAGAAGACGAAGGGATAGATCGTCAGCTCGCTGCGGTAGGGACGCTCCGGCGGCGGCGTGCGGCGGCGGACGTAGGAGCCGAGGCCGAGGAAGCGGAACGAGAGCTCCTCGCGCGATCGCGTCCAGGAGGCCAGGGGGTAGAGCAGGAAGCCCCGGGAGCTTCCGTCGCCGGCGGAGCGCGACGAGTAGAACAAGGGCCGCAGCGCCAGGGCCGAACCTTCCGCGTCGCGCTGCCATTCGATCAACGGGCCGAGCAGCCGGCCGTGGGTGGCGCCGTGGCGCGTCTCGATCTCGAGCAGCGGCCAGGCTCGCAGCTCGAGCGCGCGAGCCGAGCCGGCGCCGAGAACCAGGCCGAGCACGGCGAGCCCGAGCCCCCGCGCTCGGCGCCTATTCGCTGCGCAACTCAAGCGACTGCAGATCGCGCGCGCGGATCTGGTAGGCGCCGAGCTCGGTGCGGCCCGAGAACGCGAGCGAGCTGCGGATCTTCAGCTCGACGCGATCGCCCTTGCGGAGCGTCACGGTGGCGACCAGGCTCTTGGCGGGATCGCCGCCGAACTCCACGGTCTTCACGTCGTCGAAGGAGACGCGCACGTCGCCGCGGCCGAGCTGCCCGGAGAGCGCGAGCTCACCGCCGCAATGGATCCAGCGGGCCTCGACGCGCGTACCGTCACGATCGACGAACGTGCCCGCGTAGTTGCGCTCGGGCACGGCGCTGCCGGAGCCGCCGAGTGCTCCCATGCCGACCAGCGGCAGTGCCAGCAATGCGATCGCGATCGACCGAAGCCTCCGAGCCATGGGTCCCCCTTCGCCGCCGAACCGCCGTGACGCGCTCCTACCACAGGACCCCAGCGCCGCAAAGCAACGCGTCGGAGAGCGGGACGGTCGATTTCCCGCCGTCGAGCATGATAGAAGACCCGGGCTGCAGGCGAGGCCGGGCGCACCACCGGCCCCGGCCGCAGGGGGTCTCTTGGGCGGCAAGAACGGCGAGGCCAAGCATCCGTTTCAATTCATGGCGTGCTGGGAGCTGCGCGAGATGCTCGGGCGGCGCGCGGCCGACGTGCCCGAGCTGCTCGAGGGGCTCGAGGAGGTCCCGCTCGACAGCATCTACTTCCACACCCACAGCTATTTCCTGCGTCATCCGTACATCGCCGGCCCCTATCCCAACGACTTCGCCAACTGGGCCGCGATCCAGCTCCGCGACCGGGTGCTCGGCGAACGCTTGGCGGTGATCGATCCGTTCGAGGCCGGGGACCTCGAGGCCCTGCGCAACGAATTGGTGACGATCCTCGACGATCACCTGTCGCACGTCGGGTCGGTCCCGCGGGTGGTGTTCGGCGAGTTCTTCTTCTTCATGCAGTCGCGCATCCTCGCCGTGCCGGCGGGCATCAAGGTGCGCACGCTCGCGGAGCTGCGCGAGGGGCTCGAGCGCGTCGACGCCAGCGCGATCTACTTCCACGTCTTCGACGCCCTGGCCCGCAAGGGCCGGCGGCGCAGCGATTTCGCGGTGTGGATCGAGGATGGCCTGGGCCGTAAGGAGCTGGCGGCGAAGTTCAGCGCGGTGAATCCCTACGCGACCACGCTCGAACGCGTGCGCCGCCGCTTGATCGCGCTCTGCGACGAAGCGGAGCGGGCGGGGAGCGCCTCGTGAAGGTCTCGCTCGACGACTACCGAGCCGTCTCGCCGCCGGGGTCGATCGACATCCTGCGGCGCATGGCCGAGAAGCTGCGCTCCCGCAAGGTGCTGCGCATCAGCGCCCACCGCAAGGGGACGGGCGTGGCGGAGATGCTCGAGCGGCACACGCCGCTCCTCCAGGAGCTCGGCGTCGACGCGCGCTGGGAGGTGATCCAGGGCGGCGAGGGCTTCCAGGCCGCCTGCCAGGCGCTCTACAACCTGCTCCAGGGCGAGGAGGACCGCTTCACCGAGGAGATGTTCCAGCAGTACGTGCAGACCAACCGCGAGAACGCCCGCGGGCTCCCCCTCGAGACCGACGTGGTGGTGATTCACGACCACCAGGCGGCGCCGCTCGTCGACGCCCGGCCGCAGGAAGGCCGCTGGGTCTGGCGTTGCCACCTCGACGTCGCCCGGCCGCAGCGCAAGGCCTGGGCGATGCTGCGGCAGTTCGTGGTCAAGTACGACGCGGCGGTGTTCTCGCTGCCGAAATTCGCGCAGCGGCTGCCGATCCCGCAGTTCCTGATCTATCCGTCGATCGATCCGCTGTCGGAGAAGAATCGCGAGCTGTCGACCGGCGAGATCCGCTCGACGCTCGACCGGCTCGGCATCCCCGCCGACAAGCCGATCCTCCTACAGGTCTCCCGCTTCCATCGCTTTAAGGATCCGGTCGGCGTCATCGAGGCCTACCGCATCGCCAAGAAGCAGAACGACTGCCGCCTCGTGCTCGCCGGCTCGCCGGCGGAGGGCGAGGCGGGTCGGCGCATCCTCGCCGAGATGGAGTTGGCGGCCGGCGGCGATCCCGACGTCCACATCGTGCAGTTGCCCGAGAGCGCGGAGATCGAGATCAACGCGTTGCAGCGCGCCGCGGCGATCGTCATCCAGAAATCCACCCGCGAAGGCTTCGGACTGATGGTGGCCGAGGCGATGTGGAAGGGCAAGCCGGTGATCGGCGGGTTCGCCGGCGGCATCACCGCGCAGCTCATCTACGAGGTCACCGGCTACACGGTGAACTCGGTGGAGGGGTGCGCCTACCGCATCCGCACGCTGCTCAACAATCCCGACCTGGCGGCGAAGATGGGCGAGGACGCGCGCGAGTTCGCCCGCCACCACTTCTTGATCACCCGCAACCTCGGGGACTATCTCGCGCTGCTGACCACGCTCCTGCGCTGAAGGGGCAAACGGAGGACGATCCGACGATGGCCGATCGCAAGACGATCGAGACGATGCTGGACGAGCAACGGAAGTTTCCGCCGCCGGAGGAGTTCCGCCGGCGCGCGATCGCTGGTGGCAGATCGTGGAGCGCTACAAGGTCACGCTGCTCTACATGGCGCCGACGGCGATCCGCTCGTTCATGAAGTGGGGCGCGGAGCTGCCGGCGAAGCGCGACCTCTCCTCGCTGCGCCTGCTCGGATCGGTCGGCGAGCCGATCAATCCCGAGGCCTGGATCTGGTATCACGAGAACATCGGTCGGGGCCGCTGTCCGATCGTCGACACCTGGTGGCAGACCGAGACCGGCATGATCATGAGCCGCCGAGCACGCGGCGCCGCCTCTCGCTCGCTGCATCTTGCGCCCGCAGCTCATCCGGTCGGGGGCGGATGGAGCCGGTTCGACGGCTCCTCCGCCCTACGCACGGCGGTGCGCGCCGGTGGCGTCAGTACGAAGAGCTCGTGACCCGCAGCGCCTCGTTCAAGCGGCCGCTGCGAAATCCCCTGGGGTCGACCTCGACCTCCGCGAAGCCGATGGTCCCCAGGGCCGCCGCCAGCTCGCCGCGCAGCGGCTCGGCGTTGAGCCGGGCGATGTCCGCGGGCGGCACCTCGATCCGCGCGCGCTCGCCGAAGTAGCGAACGCGGCATTCGCGGAAGCCGCGGGCGCGCAGCCACCGCTCGGCGCGGGCGACGCGCTCGAGGCCTTCGATCGTGATCGCGGTGCCGTAGGGGAAGCGCGAAGAGAGGCACGGGCTCGCCGGCCGATCGAAGGTGCGCAGGCCGAGCCGGCGGCTGATCTCACGGATCTCGCGCTTGGTGAGCCTCGCCGCGGCGAGCGGGTGACGGATCGCGCGCTCGGCGGCGGCCTGCAGGCCGGGGCGGTAGTCGCCGAGATCGTCGAGGTTGATGCCGTCGACGATCCACGGGATCGCGCGCCGCTTCGCCTGCTCGGCGGCGATCTCGTAGAGCGTCGACTTGCAGAAGTAGCAGCGGTTGGCGGGATTCTCGCGATAGTTCGGGATGTCGAGCTCGTTGTGGCGGACGACCGCGTGATCGAGGCCGAGCTCGCGGGCGAGGGCGATCGCCTCCGCCGTGTCCTCCTCGGGGTTCGTCGGCGATACCGTGGTGAGCGCGACCACCCGGTCGCCGAGCACGTCGCGTGCGACGCGGACGAGAAAGCTCGAATCGACCCCCCCGGAGAAGCAGACGAGCACGCGGCCGAGCTCGTCGAGCGAGCGGCGCAGGTCCTCGTGCTTCGCGTCCAGGGCATTCATCGTCGATCCGCCCGCCGCGCTAGGCGCCGCCGGTCCATGACGGCGGTTGGGACGCGCTCACCTCCCTCAAATGCCCTCGGCCTGGAAGAGCTCCGTGGTGAGATAGCGCTCGCCGGTGTCGCAGAACACGGTGAGCACGACCTTTCCGGGGCCGAGGCGCCGCGCGACCTCGAGCGCGGCGAAGCAGTTGGCGCCCGAGGAGATGCCGAGCAGCATGCCTTCCTCGCGCGCCAGGCGTCGCGTGAGCTGCGCGGCGTCCTGATCGCTCACGGTGACGACCTCGTCGAGAATCTTGAGATTCAGGTTCTCGGGGATGAACCCGGCGCCGATTCCCTGGATCTTGTGATAGCCGGGCTTGCCGCCGGAGATCACCGGCGAGGCGGAGGGCTCGACGGCGACGACCCGCGTGCCGGGGCGCTCTCGCTTCAGCACCTCGCCGACGCCCGTGATCGTGCCGCCGGTGCCGACGCCGCTGACGAACGCGTCGACGCGCGGCATCTGCTCGAGGATCTCCCGCGCGGTGGTGCGGCGATGTATCTCGGGATTGGCCGGATTGTTGAACTGCTGCGGCATGAAGTATTCGGGGTGCTCGAGCAGGATCTCCTCGGCCTTGCGAATCGCGCCGTGCATGCCGCGCGTGTCCGGGGTGAGGATCAGGGTCGCGCCGTAGGCCGCGAGCAGGCTGCGGCGCTCCTCGCTCATCGTATCGGGCATCGTCAGGATCAGCCGGTACCCCTTGACGGCGCATACCAGCGCCAGGCCGATGCCGGTGTTGCCGCTGGTCGGCTCGATGATCGTGTCGCCCGGCTTCAGGCGCCCTTCGTGCTCCGCCGCCTCGATCATGTTGAGGCAGATGCGGTCCTTGACGGAGCCGCCCGGGTTCATCGCCTCGACCTTGGCCCACACTTCGGCATGCGCCGGACCGGGAAGCCGGCGCAGACGAATCACCGGAGTCGATCCGACGAGCTCGAGCGGCGTGCGGGCGACCTGGGACGGAGTGGGCATCAGCAGGGGGGGTGATCGACGATGCGCGCGATGATATCGGCGTGATTTCAGGGTGTCAAACCAGGTTCCGCCACCGTCGCTCGGCCGCGCCGGCGCGCTCGTCGTCTTCCCGGGCGCGCTCGGCGACCTGCTGTGCGCGATGCCGGCGATGCGCGAGATCTACCGCCGCCACGGCGGGCGGGTGACGGTGCTCTGCAAGGGCGATCTCGTGCCGCTGGTGCGCGCGGCGGAGATCGGCGACGCCGCGCCGATCGAAGGACGAGCAGCGGCGTGGCTGTTCGCCGCCGAGCCGCCGCCCGAGGCCGACGCGTTCTTCGCCGCATTCGCGGTGGTCGAGTCCTTCAGCGGCTCCGCGGCCCCCGAAGTGGCGCGCAACCTCGGGCGCTGGCTCGGCCACGCGGCGCGGGTTCATCCGTTCCGCCCGCCCGTGCCGCGCCACCTCGCCGAGCACTTTCTCGGCTGCATCGGCGCGCCGCGCGCCGCCGCGGAGATCGCTACGGTGGAGGTGTCGGCGGGCGAAGCCGCCGTCGCTGCGGCGCGCGCGCGGATGGCCGCGCTGCCGCGGCCGGTCCTCGCGGTGCATCCCGGCAGCGGCGGCCGGAGCAAGCGATGGTCGCGCAGCGGGTTCGTCGAAATCGCCGACCGCTGGCGCGCGCGCGGCGGAGGCGTCGTGATCGTGCTCGGGCCCGCCGAGGCGGGAGAATCGTCGCTCTGGAAAGCCGCCGGTGTGGTGCTCGAGCCGCCGAGCGTGCTCGAGCTCGCCGCGCAGCTCGGCGCTGCGGACGCCTATCTCGGCAACGACTCGGGCGCGAGTCACCTCGCCGGGGCGGTCGGCGTGCGCGGCGCCGCGGTATTCGGCCCGACCGATCCGGCGCTGTGGCGGCCGCTGTCCCCGCGCATCGTCGCGTGCCGTCTCGCGCCGTGGACCGCGTGCGAGGAGGCGGCGCCGCGCGCCGCCGTCGACGCGGTCGATCGCGCGCTCGTGCCCGCCGCGACGTCGCCTTGACAAGGTCCAGACCCGCCATTAGCTTCCGCGACAGCAGGCATCGCCAGACGCCTGCGACGGTATCCATGCCTTCGGTGATCAAGACCACCCTGCTCCTGGCCGCGCTCACCGGCCTCTTCCTGGTGCTCGGCGACGTGCTCGGCGGCACTCTCGGCATGCAGTACGCCTTCGTGCTCGCGGTCGTGATGAACGCCGCCAGCTACTGGTTCTCCGACAAGATCGTGCTGGCGAGCTACGGTGCCCGGCCGATCGCCGAGACCGACGCGCCGGAACTCTACCGGATCGTCCGCCGCCTCGCGCAGAAGGCCCAGGTGCCGACGCCGCGCATCTATCGGATTCCCAGCGACTCGCCGAACGCGTTTGCCACCGGCCGCAACCCCCAGCACGCGGCCGTGGCGGTGACCGACGGCATCCTTCGCCTGCTCAACCGCGAGGAGCTCGAGGGCGTGCTGGCTCACGAGCTCGGGCACGTCTTCAACCGCGACATCCTGGTGAGCTCGATCGCCGCCACGCTCGCGGGCGCGGTGATGATGCTCGCTCGCATGGCGCAGTGGGGCGCGATGTTCGGCGGCCTCGGCGGGCGCAACGATCGCGAGGAGCGGGGCAACGGCCTGGTGTTGCTGCTCGCCATGGTGCTCGCGCCGCTCGCCGCGACGCTGATCCAGCTCGCCGTTTCACGGGCGCGGGAATACGGCGCCGACGACAGCGGAGCGAGGCTGTGCGGCAATCCGCACGCGCTCGCCGACGCGCTGGAGAAGCTGGCGATCCAGTCCGGGCGCATCCCGCTCGATGCCAGCCCGCAGACGGCGCACCTGTTCATCGTCAACCCGCTGTCCGGCCAGTTCCTCGCCAATCTCTTCAGTACGCATCCGCCGATCCAGGAGCGTGTCGCGCGCCTGCGCGGCATGCATCTCGGCCTGGCGAGCTGAGCCGGCGGGGCGCGGGCATGGAAGACGGGTCGCCGAAGGGATTTCAGGTTCGCGACCGTCGCCGGTTCACCGAGACCGGCGAGGCGCGTGAAGACGCCGCCGAGCAGCCCGTGGAGACCACCGACGCGGGCGCTTCCTCGGTCGGCGCGGCGGCCGCTCCCGCCGCCGAAGGGTCGCGCCCGCCCCGGCGCCCGCCGGAGGCCGAGACGCATCCGGACCGGCCCCTGGAGATCACCCTCAGCACGTTTCTCATGAGCCTCAGCACCCAGGCCCTGATGTGTCTCGGAGAGATCCCCAATCCCGTGACGGGCGGCAACGAGACCGACCTGGACGCCGTCCGCGAGCTGATCGACATCATCAGCATGTTGCAGGAAAAGACGCGCGGCAATCTCGATGCTGCCGAGGCCCGCCTGTTCGAGAACGTCCTCTTCGATCTGCGCCTGCGCTTCGTCGAGAAGGCTCGCAAGTAGACGGCGCGCGGCGCCGGGAGAACGAGCGAGTGCGTAGAAGGCAGTGGGCTGCAACCGCGGCGTGCGCGAGGCTGCTGGTCGCGGGTTGGCTCCTGTCGGATGCGGGAGCGGCCGGCGCGATCAGCCTGTTCGGCACCGAGGAGGAGAAGCCGGCGGCGGGGTTGATGCTGCCGGACTTCGTGGATCTCGCCCGACGCAGCTTTCCCGCGGTCGTGAACGTCTCGACCACCACCAACGGGGGCGCCGTGCGCGGCGGCCCTGCCCCAGGCGGCCCCGACGATCCGTTCGGCGAGTTCTGGGAGCCGTTCGAGCGCTTCTTCGGGCCCGGGCAGATGCCGCGGCGGCCGTTCAAGCAGAAGAGCCTGGGCTCGGGGTTCTTGATCGACAAGCGCGGATCGATTCTCACCAACGACCACGTGATCGAGGACGCCGACGAGATCGTCGTCAAGCTCGCCGATGGCACCGAGCACCGCGCCAAGGTGCTCGGCCGCGACAAGAAGACCGACATCGCGCTGATTCGCATCGACCAGGCGCCGCCGGTGTCGCCGGTCGTGCTCGGCGATTCCGACCGGCTCGAGGTCGGCGAATGGGTGATGGCGATCGGCAATCCGTTCGGGCTCGAGAACACCGTGACGGCGGGGATCGTGAGCGCGAAGGGACGCCACATCGGGGCCGGGCCGTACGACAACTTCATCCAGACCGACGCGTCCATCAACCCCGGCAACTCCGGCGGACCGCTCATCAACCTGCGCGGCGAGGTGGTCGGCATCAACAGCGCGATCTACAGCCGCAGCGGGGGCAACATCGGCATCGGCTTCGCGAGCCCGATCAACATCGTCAAGGACCTGCTTCCCGACCTCGAGTCCAAGGGCCGCGTGACGCGCGGCTGGCTCGGCGTGCTGATCCAGAAGGTGACGCCGGAGATCGCCGAATCGCTCGGCCTGCGCGAAGCCGCCGGCGCGTTGGTCGCCGACGTGATGAAGGACGGGCCGGCCAAGCAGGGCGGGATCCAGGTCGGCGATGTGATCGTCGAGTTCGACGGCGCCGGGGTGAAGGACTCCACGGACCTGCCGCTGCTGGTGGCGCGCACGCCGGTCGGCAAGGTCGTGAAGGTGAAGGTGCTGCGCGGCAAGACCGAGAAGATCCTCGACGTCAAGGTACAGGAGCTGAAGGAGGGGGAGGTGCGGCTGGCGGGCGCCGAGAAAGAGAGCGACGACGTCGGCCTGACGGTGCAGAACCTGACGCCGCAGATCGCCGAGTCGCTCGGGCTCGACGCCGCCACTCGCGGCGTGGTGGTGTCGGCGGTGACGCCGGGGAGCGCGGCCGACGAGGCGCAGGTTCGCCGCGGCGACGTGATGCTCGAGGTCAACCGCAAGCCCATCAAGGACCCAGCGGCCTTCCGCTCGGCCCTGCGCGCGACCGAGAAGGGCAAGAGCGTGCTGCTGCTCGTCAAGCGCGGCGACAGCACGATCTTCCTCGCGCTCAAGAGAGAGAAGCCATAGCGCCGGGAGACGCCGCCCCCTGAGCTAGGCTACTAGGACGCGACTTCGCTGTCTTGCACGAAAAGATGAGATACGAGGCCTCAGTAGGCGACCACCGTTTGGTTGCGGCTGTGCCGCGCTGAGCGTGACGCGAATCGCCCGGCGCTGGTCGATCGCGGCGGCGTCGCTCGTGCTCGCCGTCGCCGCCGTCGGCGGCGGCTGGGCGGTGGGCACGATCCGCGCCCTGGACCATCGGCTGGTGGAACGGTTCTCCGGGCGGCGCTGGGAGATCCCCTCCAAGATCTACTCGGACTCGTTCGTCGTCTACGTCGGCAGCGAGATCTCGGCGCTGAACCTGGTCGAGCGCCTCGACCGCCTCGACTATCGCCGGATCGACGGCGACGTGGCTCATGCCGGCGAGTACCGCTATCAGCCGGGTCGGGGGCGCCTGGAGGTGTTCCTGCGCAGCTTCGACTACCCGAATCGACCGTTCCGGGGCTTTCCGGCGGCGGTCGATCTCGCCGACGGCCGGGTGAAGTCGATCTCCCGGCTCGACGGGGGAGCGCCGATCGATGCTCTGGAGCTCGATCCCGAGATTCTCGCCGGCATCTACGACCAGGCGGCGGAGGAACGGCGGATCGTCAAGCTCGCCGAGCTGCCGCGGATCCTCGTGCAGGCGGTGCTCGCCGCCGAGGATCGCCGCTTCTTCGAGCATCACGGCATCGACGTGCGCGGCGTGCTGCGCGCGATGGCGGCGAATCTGCGCCAGGGCCGGGTGGTGCAGGGGGGGAGCACGCTGACCCAGCAGCTCATCAAGAACTTCTTCCTCTCCGGCGCGCGGACCGTGAAGCGCAAGATCGTCGAGGCGGTGATGGCCGTGCTCGCCGAGATCCACTACAGCAAGATGGAGATCCTCGAGAGCTACTTGAACGAGATCTATCTCGGACAGCGCGGCTCGCGCGGCATCTTCGGCGTCTGGGAAGGGGCGCGATTCTACTTCGGCAAGGAGCCGAAGGACCTGTCGGTCGGCGAGGCGGCGATGCTCGCCGGGCTGATCCGCTCGCCCGGGCATCTGTCGCCGGCGAAGAATCCCGGACCGGCGAAGCGGCGGCGCGACGAGGTGTTGCGCTTCCTGCTGCAGAGCGGCGACATCACCCCGTCCGAATACCAGGCGGCGGTGGCCGAGCCGCTGCCGGAGCGGCTCCCCGCTCCCGAGGCGACCGGCGCGCCCTACTTCGTCGACTACCTGCGCGGCGAGATCGAGGAGGAGTATCCGCTCAATACGCTGACCAGCGAGGGCTTCCGGATCTTCACGACGCTCGACCCGTCGCTGCAGCGCGACGCCGAGCGGGCGGTGACCCGCGGCCTCGCCGCGCTCGAGAAGCGCCGGGCCGCGCTCGGCCGGAAGGACGAGCCGCTCGAGGCGCTGCTGCTCGCGGTGCAGCCGCACACCGGCGAGATCAAGGTGATGGTCGGCGGCCGCTCCTACGCGGCCAGCCAGTTCAATCGCGTGACCGCTGCGGAGCGCCAGCCCGGTTCGATCTTCAAGCCGATCGTGTTCGCGGCGGCGTTCGAGACCGAGGAGCAGAGGGGGGAAGGGCGCTTTCTGCCCACCCGGCGGATCGCCGATGCGCCGTTCACCTGGAGCTACGACGGGCGGACCTGGTCGCCGGAGAACTACAAGCGCGAATACCACGGCGAGGTGACCCTGCGGCAAACCCTCGAGATGTCGCTCAACTCGGCCACCGCACGGCTGGCGCAGGAGGTCGGCCTGGAGCGAATTCACGACGTCGCGACGCGGCTCGGCTTCCGCGAGAGTCTGCCGATGGTCCCCGCGCTGGTGCTCGGCGGCGCGGAGGTCACCGCCTACGAGGTGGCCGGCGCGTTCGCCGCCATCGCCAACCTGGGATTTCGCACCGAGATGAGCGCCATCCGCGGCGTGCTCGACGGCGAGGGAGCGCCGATCGTTCGTGACACGCTCGGCGCGTCGCAGGCCGTGTCGCCGCGCGTGGCGTTTCTGGTGACCCGCCTGATGCAGGGGGTGGTGGAGCACGGCACGGCCTCCGCGGTGCGCTCGGCCGGTCTCGCCTTCCCCATCGCCGGCAAGACCGGCACCACCAACGAGGGGCGCGACGCGTGGTTCGTCGGCTTCACGCCCGACCTGCTGGCGGTGGTGTGGGTGGGCTTCGACCGCGAGCAGGCGCTCGGCCTTTCTGGAGCCCAGGCGGCGCTTCCGATATGGATCGAGTTCATGAGGGACGCCTACGCCGGCAAGGAGTCGACGCCGTTCCTGGTGCCGCCCGGGATCGACAGCGCGTGGATCGATCCGGCCAGCGGCGGCCTGGCTACCGCCCGCTGTCCCGAGCGGTTCGAGGAGTCGTTCCTGGAGGGCGAGGCGCCGACGGCGCCCTGTTCGCTGCACCCCGAGGCACCGCCGTGATCGTGCTCGGCATCGAGACCTCGTGCGACGATACCGCCGCGGCGGTGCTCGACGGCCCCCGGCTGCTGTCGAGCATCGTCTCGTCGCAGGATGCCGTGCACGGACCGTACGGCGGCATCGTGCCGGAATTGGCCTCGCGCCATCACCTGGTCAACGTTCTCGCCGTCCTGCACGCGGCGCTCGAGCAGGCGGGGATCGGCATCGACGCCGTCGAGGGCATCGCCGTCACCCGCGGTCCGGGCTTGATCGGATCGTTGCTGGTGGGGCTGTCCACGGCCAAGGGCATCGCCTTCCGCAGAGGGATTCCGATGGTCGGGGTGAACCACCTCGAGGGCCACCTGCTGGCGATCTTCCTCGAGCGCGAGATCGAGTTCCCGTACGTCGCCCTGCTCGTCTCCGGGGGCCACACGAGTCTCCACCTCGCCGAGGGACCGGGGCGGTACCGCCGCCTCGGCGCCACCCGCGACGACGCGGCGGGCGAGGCGTTCGACAAGGCGGCCAAGATGCTCGGTCTCGGTTTCCCGGGAGGCCGCGTGATCGACCGCCTGGCGCGCGACGGCGACCGGACGGCGATCCGCTTTCCCCGGGCGGTGGTGCGCGGCGCGAAGTACGACTTCAGTTTCAGCGGACTGAAGACGGCGCTGCGCGAGTTCCTGCGGCGCGAGCACGGCTTCGCGGCGGGCGCGCAGGCGCCGAGTCTGTCCGCGTCGGCGCTCGGCGACATCGCCGCGAGCTTCCAGGAGGCGGTGGTCGACATGCTCGCGGTGCCGGCGCTGGCGGCGGCCGACGAGCTCGGCGTGCCGCGGATCGTAGTCTCGGGAGGCGTCTCGGCCAACTCCCGCCTGCGCGGCCGCCTGCATGACGACGCCCGGAGGCTCGGCATGGCGGCGTACGTTCCCTCGCCGAAGCTGTGCACCGACAACGCGGCGATGATCGCCTACGCCGGCGCGCGCCGTCTCGCGAATCGCGAGCGCGATCCGTTGACCTTGAACGCGGTGGCGAGCTTGCCGCTGTGATCGGCAGAAGCGATGCGATCCGAGACCCCGCTGGGCCCGGGCTTCGTGATGGCGGCCATGCCGCCGCTCTAGCCGCGTCCATGGCCGCCGCGGAGTCGCTCCACCGCCGCACTCGAGAAGGGCTCGCCGCGCTCGGCGTGCGCCCGCGGCGCCGGCTCGGCCAGAGCTTTCTCGTCGATCCGCGGGTGGTGGCGCGGATCGTCGCGGAGGCGAACGTCGCCGGGCGCACCGTGGTCGAGATCGGACCGGGCCTGGGGGCGCTGTCGGAGGCACTGGCCGAGGGTGCCGCCCGGCTCGACCTCGTGGAGATCGAGACGCGCCTGGCCGAGCGGCTCCGGGAGCAGTTTCGCGGGCGGCCGCAGGTGCGGGTCCTGGCCGCCGACGCGCTGCGCGTCGACTACGAGGCGCTGGTCGGAGCCGGACCGCGCGCGCTGGTGGTGGCGAATCTGCCGTACAGCGTCGGCAGCCAGATCCTGCTGCGGCTGATCGAGGCGCGGGCGGGTTTCGAGCGGCTCGTCGTGATGCTGCAGCGCGAGGTCGCCGAGCGCCTGGTCGCCCGTCCCGGCAGCAAGGCCTACGGGACGATCACGCTGTGGACCGCGCTCTACGGCCGAGCCGAGCTGCTGTTCCGCGTCTCGCCGGCGGCGTTCGTCCCGCGCCCCAAGATCGAGTCGGCGGTCGTCTCGATCGCGCTCGACGTCGAGCCGCGCGTGGCGCTCGCCGACGAGCAGCACTTTCGTACGGTGGTGCGCGCGGCGTTCGCGCAGCGGCGCAAGATGCTGCGCGCGGCGCTCGCCCGGCTCGCCACGCCCGGCGAGATCGAAGCGGCGGGCATCGACCCGCGCCGGCGCGGCGAGACGCTCTCGATAGAGGAGTTCGCGCGGCTGTCGAACGAGCTGCGCCGTGCGCGGCACTGAGCCGCCGACGCTGATGTCGAGCCTTCATGCCGATCCGGGAGGCGCCGCGCCGCGGTCCGCCGAGGTCCCGGCCGGGGCGGCGGCCGCCGGCTGATCTACTACGGCAGAATTTCGTCTCTTGGCACGACGAAATGAGATACGAGACCACAATAGGCGACCGCCGTTTGGTTGCGGCTGTGCCGCGCTGAGCGCGCGATGCCCGAGCTGCCGGAGGTGGAAACGATCCGTCGCGGGCTCGAGCGCCGCCTGTGCGGCGCGCGCGTCACCCGCGTCGAGATCCGCGAGCCGCGCCTGCGCCGCCGCGTCGATGAGGCCGCGCTGCGGGCGCTGGTCGGGCGGCGGGTCGAGGCGGTCGGGCGGCGCGCCAAGTACCTGCTCGCGGACGTCGGCGAGGGGCTGTGCTGGCTGATGCATCTCGGCATGTCGGGGCGGCTCCTGCTGGTGCCGAGCGGCGAGCCGCCCGGCGAGCACGAGCACGTGCGGGTCGAGTTCGATCGCGCGGGGTCGCTGCGCTATCGGGATCCGCGCCGCTTTGGATGGATGCGGGTGGCGCGCGTCGAGGAGCTGGACGAGATCGCGGGTCTCGGCCCCGAGGCGCTCGGCGCGGAGATCGGCGGCGCCGCGCTGCGCGCGCTGCTGCGGGGAACGCGGCGCGACATCAAGGCGGCACTGCTCGATCAGCGGGTGATCGCCGGCATCGGCAACATCTATGCGAACGAGATCCTGTTCCGCGCCGGCGTGCGACCGACGCGGCGCTGCCCCCGCCTGAGCGGCGCCGATCTCGACCGGATCGCGCGCGCCACCGCCGCCGTGCTCGGCGAAGCGGTGGCGCGGCGGGGAACCTCGTTCTCGGACTACTTCGACAGCGACGGCCTCCCGGGCACGTTTCAGGACGTGCTCGCCGTGTTCGACCGCCGCGGCGAGCCGTGCCGGCGGTGCGCCACGCCGATCAAGCGCCGGGCCCAGGGAGGGCGCTCGAGCTTCTACTGCCCCTGCTGCCAGAGGTAGCGGGCATCGACCCGTCGGACCCGGCGGCGGGCCGGCGCACGTCGAGCCAGTCGCGCAAGCCGTCCCCGAGGACGTTGATGCCGAGAACGGTGAGAAACACGGCGAGGCCCGGGAACAGCGCGACGTGCGGCGCGACCAGCAGGAAGCTCCTGCCCTCGTTGAGCATCGCTCCCCAGGAGGGCGTCGGCGGCTGGGTGCCGAGCCCGAGGAACGACAGGCTCGCCTCGGCGACCACGGCCGCGGAGAAGCCGAACGTCGCCTGCACGGCGAGCGGGCCGGCGAGCAGCGGCAGGACGTGAAGCGTGACGATGCGCAGCGGCCCGGCGCCGAGCGACACGGCGCTCTCGACGTGCGCCCGCTCGCGCAGCGACAGCGTCTCGGCGCGGACCAGCCGCGCGTAGCCCGTCCAGCCGATGACCGACAGGGCGAGGACGACGTTGCCGAGACTCGGGCCCAGCACCGCGCTCAACGCGATCGCGAGCAGGATCCCGGGAAACGCCAGCAGCACGTCGACGGCGCGCATCACGACCTCGTCGATCCATCCCCCCGCGAAGCCGGCGAGCAGGCCGATCGCCGTGCCGAGGGCGAGCGAGATCGCCACGGTGGACAGGCCGACGACCAGCGAGACGCGGGCGCCGTGCAGCGTCCGGCTCAAGATGTCGCGCCCGAGGCGGTCCTGGCCGAAGGGGTGCGCGAGCGAGGGCCCGCGCAGGTTCTCGGCGAGCGCCGGGCGCGAGGGATCGCGGGGTGCCAGCCGCGGGCCGAGGGCGGCGGCGGCCAGGAAGAGCGCGACGATCGCGGCGCCGAGGCGAGCGGCGGGGCTCATCGCGCCTCCCGCCCGCCGAATCGCACGCGCGGGTCGAGCCGCTGGTAGGCGAGATCGGTGAGCAGGTTGGCGGCGACGTAGCCGCAGGCGATCACCAGCACGCAGCCCTGGACGAGCGGATAATCCCGCCCCTCGATCGCCTGCAACGTGAGCCGCCCGATGCCCGGCCAGGCGAAGATCGTCTCGGTGATGATCGCGCCGCCGAGCAGGCTGCCGAGCTGCAGGCCGAAGACCGTGGTGACCGGCAGCAGCGCGCCGCGCAGCGCGTGGCGGAAGAACACGCGCGCCTCCGACAGCCCCTTGGCGCGCGCCGTGCGGATGAAGTCCGCACCCAGGGAGTCGAGAACGGCGGTCCGGGTCAGGCGGGTGAGAATGGCCGACATGCCGAGCCCGAGCGTGGCGGCCGGCAACAGCAGGCCGGCGGCGGAGTCCGCGCCCGATACCGGCAGCCAGCCCAGGCGAACCGAGAACAGCAGCACCAGCAGCGGACCGAGGACGAAGTTCGGCAGCGCGGCGCCGAGCAAGGCGAACGCGGTGGCCGCGGCGTCGAGCCATCGCCCGCGATGCCGCGCCGACAGCACGCCCAGAGGAATCGCCAGCGCCACCGCCAGCGCCCCCGCGGCGCCGGCCAGCGCCAGCGTGGCCGGCAGCCGGGCGCGAATCAGCCCGGCGACCGGGGCGCCGTCGCGGAGCGAGCGGCCGAGGTCGCCTCGCGCGGTGCGGGCGAGGAATCCCAGGTACTGCGACCACAGCGGCCGGTCGAGACCGAGCGCCGCGCGCATCCGCTCGCGGTCGACCACGGCCGCACTCTCGCCGAGCATCATCTCCACCGGGTCGCCGGGAACGAGGTGGACGAAGAAGAAGACCAGCGTGACGACGCCGAGCAGCGTGGGCAGAGCGAGCGCGAGACGCCGCAGCAGCGCGCTCACCCCGCAGATCCCCGGGCGGATGCGGCGCGCGAGATTGCCGCGCGGCGACGGTTCCTCGCCCCGCGCCGCGCGGGCCGGCGTTTCGCGTTGCGTCTCGGACGCGCGCTTGTTACAAGAATCCAGGGGCGGGGTTGCGAGGGGAGCCGTCGTTGGGGAGCAGCGAAGAGAGTTCTTGCCGACCCGCGCGATTCGCCATCGGCTGGGTGGCGGCGTGGTGGGTCCTGCTGCCGCTGCTCGCGTTCGCCGCTCCCGAGGACTTCCCGAAGCCCGCCGGACTCGTGCCGCAGGTCGAGTTCTGGAAGAAGGTCTTCGCCGAGTACTCCGAGAATCAGGTTGCGATCCACGACAACCTCTACCTAGACAAAATTTACGCGGTGATCGACCTCCGGCCGCTCGCCGAGAGTGGAGCCGGCGAGGAGACGCTGCGGCGCGAGCGTCGCCGCCGCCAGCAGGCGGAGCTGAACGCGGTGGACCGCGCGCTCGCCCGTCTGGCGCGCGGCGGCTTCGCCGCCGACGATCTCGACGAGCGGGAGCGCGCGATCCGGAGCCTCTTCCAGGACGTTCCGGGAGCGCGCAAGTTCAGCGCGGCGCGAGGCCGCGTGCGGGCGCAGCAGGGCCTGCGCGAGCGCTTCCGGCGCGGGTTGGAGATCTCGCGGCGCTACCTGCCGCGAATGGAGGAGATCTTCCGGCGCGAGGCGCTGCCGGTGGAGCTCACCCGGCTGCCGTTCGTCGAGTCGAGCTTCAACGTCAACGCCTACTCCAAGGTCGGCGCGGCCGGCATCTGGCAGTTCATCCCGTCCTCGGCACGGATCTATTTGCAGCTCAACTCCGTGGAGGACTCGCGCCGCGATCCGATCTACGCGACGATGGGCGCCGCGCGTCACTTGCGCGACGACTACGAGGTGCTGGGCAACTGGCCGCTCGCCGTCACCGCCTACAACCACGGCCGCGCGGGCATGGCGCGCGCGGTCCGCAAGCTCGGTACCAAGGACCTGATGACGATCATCCGCGGCTACGACGGCCGGTCGTTCGGCTTCGCGTCGCGAAACTTCTACGCCGAGTTCCTGGCCGCGGTCGAGGTCGAGCGCGATCACGAGAAATACTTCGGCGAGGTCCAGTTCGAGCCGAGGATCGAGTACCAGGAGGTGCAGATTCAGGACTATCTCCGCTTCGCGACGCTGGCGAAGATGGCCCGCTGCAGCGTCGAGGAGCTGCGGGTGCTGAATCCGGGGTTCAGCAACGAGGTCGTCGAGGGCAAGCTGTTCGTGCCCAGGAACTACACCCTGCGGATTCCCGCCGGGAGGCTCGACGAGTTTCGCGCGGCGTACGCGAGCCTGCCGGCCGCCGATCGCTTCGGCCGCCAGCAGCGTACCTATCTCGTGCATCGCGTGACGCGCGGCCAGACGGTCGGAGCGATCGCCAAGCGCTACCGCACCACGGTGGCCGCGATCCAGGCCGCCAACGGGCTGCGCGACCTCAGGCGCGTGCGCGTGGGCCAGGTGCTGAAGATTCCGACCGGCTGAGCGGCGCCCGCCGGCACCGGCGCCGCGCGGCCGCTCGATCGCTCGCGCGGCGCGGGCCGAGGCCGGCGGTCACGAGCGCGGGCGGTCCTTGATCGCCAGCGTCGGCGCGGCGCGTTCGACCGCGATGCCGCCGCGGCGCAGCGCGCCGTGGCCGAAGCGCGCCGAGATGTCGTCGAGCGCCCGGTTGAGCGCGCGGCCGCGCTCGTCGGCGGGGCGGTCGAGCAGCGACAGCTGCGCCGGCGCGCTCGCCCCGAGGTTACTGGCCGCGACGCCGATCAGCCGGATGCGCTTGCCGGGGGCGACGGCCGACCACAGGGCGAGGGCCGCGGCGGCGATCGCCCGGCCGTCGTCGGTCGGCTCGGCGAGCGAGTGACTGCGCGTCAGCACACGATACTTGCCGGGCGCGACCCGCTCGGCGAGCTTCAGCTTGAGGACGACGGTGCGCGCGGCGCGTCGATCCGCGCGCAGGCGCGCCGCGACGGCCTCGGCGTGGGCCACGATCGTGCGGCGCAGCTCGTCGCCGTCGCGGACGTCGGCGGCGAAGGTGTTCTCTTCGCCGTAGGACCGTCGCTCGCGGCCGGGGTCGACGGGCCGGTCGTCGTCGCCGCGAGCGAGCGCCTGCAGAGCAGGCGCCTGGCGGCCGACGGCGGCGCGCAAGCGGGCCGCGTCGGCGTCCGCCAGGTCGCCGATCGTCGCGAAGCCGGCGCGCGCGAGGTTTTGCTGCGCCACCGGGCCGACACCCCACAGGTGGCCGACCGGCAGCGGGCGAAGAAAGTCGGCGACGCTCTCCGCGGGCACCTCGAGCAGACCGTCGGGCTTGCAGAGCGAGCTGGCGATCTTGGCGACCATCTTGCTCGGGCCGATGCCGACGGAGACCGCCAGGCGGGCTTGCTCGCGCACACGTGCCCGCAAGCGCGCGGCGAGCTCCACGGGCGTTCGGAACAAGCCGAGCGAGCCGGTGACGTCGAGGAAGGCCTCGTCGAGCGACAGCGGCTCGACCTGCGGGGTGAAGCCGGTGAAGATCGCGAAGATCTGGCGCGACGCCTCGCCGTAGCGATGCATCCGGCCGGGCAGGAAGACCGCGTGCGGGCAGAGCCTGCGGGCCTCGACCATGGGCATCGCCGACCGCACTCCGAACGGCCGCGCCTCGTAGGAGGCGGCGGTGACCACGCCGCGGTTGCCGAGGCCGCCGACGATCACGGGCTTACCCCGCAGCTCGGGGCGGTCGCGCTGCTCCACCGAGGCGTAGAAGGCGTCCATGTCGGCGTGCAGGATTACCCGGGGGCGCAATGTTCATTCCTCCCAAGCCCGGTGCTACGATATCATTCCCGTGCCGTATTATGCGATTTTCCTGGATCTCGGTGAGCGCCCCTGCCTGGTCGTCGGCGGCGGAGCGGTGGCGCTCGGAAAGGTGCGCGGCCTGCTGCGCGCCGGAGCGCGGGTGACCGTCGTCGCCGAGCGGGCGATCGGGCGCCTGCGCGCGCTCGCCGCCGGCGGCGAGATCGCGCTCGCCGAGCGCGCCTACCGCCGCGCCGACATGCGCGGCATCCATCTGGCGGTGGCGGCCACCGGCGACCCGGAGGTGAACCGCCGGGTGGCCGCCGACGGCGAACGCCGCGGCGTTCTGGTCAACGTGGTCGATGTGCCGGCGCTGTCGAGCTTCATCTCGCCGGCGACGCTCGAGCGCGGTGCGCTGCAGGTCGCGGTATCGACCTCGGGCACCTCGCCGTCCTTCGCCGCCTATCTCCGCGACCGGCTGGGCGAGGAGATCGGCCCCGAGTACGCCGCGGCGCTCGCCGTGCTGGGCGGCGTGCGAGAGCGGCTGCGCTCGCAGGACCGGCCGTCCGAGGAACGCCGGCGCGTCTTGCGGGCGCTCGCCGAGCGCGGGCTGGTGGGGCTGGTGAAAGCCCGGGACCGCGCCGGCGTCGACGAGCTGCTCGGCGAGGTGGCCGGTGTCGACGTGACGCTCGATGCGCTCGGGGTGCGTCTCGGAGAGTAGTGAACTAGTGGACGCCCTGTTGCTCGGCATCGTGCTCGTGCTGTACCTGACGTCGGCGGCGAGCTTCGTCGCCTACCTCGGCGCGGGTCGCGAGCCGAGGCGCTCGCTGGGACCAATGTTGCTGGCCGCGGGGGCCGCGCTGCACGGGCTGGAGATCGCCGAGCGCTCGTTCATGGTCGGCCACATCGCCGTGGCGAGCTTCGACGAGGGTCTGTCGTTCCTCGCGTTCAGCCTGGTGATCCTCTACCTGCTGATCGACCGCCGCCACGTGCTCACCGTGCTCGGCGCGGTGATTGTGCCGCTGGCAGCGTTGCTCGTCGCGATCTCCGCGCTGGTGTCCTCGGGGACCACCGCGCTGCCGCCGGCGCTGCGCAGCGCCTGGCTTCCGGTCCACGTCACGCTGGCGTTTCTCGGTAACGCGGTGTTCGCGCTGGCCTTCGCCACCAGCCTCGTCTACCTGTTCGAGGACGGGCGTTTGAAGAGCAAGCGGCCTGCGCTGCGGCGCCGTCTCTTCCCCTCGCTCGAGAAGCTCGACGACCTGAACCACAGGCTGCTCGCCTGGGGCTTCCCGCTGCTCACGCTCGGCATCGTCACCGGCGCGATCTGGGCGCATCTCGCCTGGGGAGAATTCTGGTCGTGGGAGGCGCGCCAGACCTGGTCGCTGGTCACCTGGAGCCTCTATGCGCTGCTGCTCCATGGCCGCAGCGTCGGCTGGCGGGGGCGGCGGGCGGCGACGCTGACGATCGTCGGCTTCGCCGTGCTGGTGATGTCGTTCGTGAGCGTGAATCTGTTCTTCCCGGGGCGGCACGCCGGGAGCTTCGGGTCGTGACCGTACGGCGCAAGCTCTGGCTGATCGGCGTGTCGCACCATTCGGCCCCGGTCGAGCTGCGCGAGCGCCTGGCGTTCGAGGACGAGGCGGCGGGCGCCGCCTCGCGCAAGTTGCTCGCGCTGCCGGGCCTGGAGGAGTGCGCGCTGGTTTCGACCTGCAACCGCGTCGAGCTGGTGGCCTGCGCGGACCCGGCGAAGATCGACGCGCGGGCCGTCGGGGATCTGCTCGCCGGCGAGCGCGGCGTGCCGGCGGCGGAGCTTCGCTCGTACCTCTACGTCCACGAGGATTGCTCGGCGGTGCAGCATCTGTTTCGCGTGGCCTCGAGCCTCGACTCGATGGTGGTCGGCGAGCCGCAGATCCTCGGTCAACTGAAGAGCTCGTACGACGCCGCGGTCGAGGCGGGAACCGCGGGGACGATCCTGCACCGCATGTTCCACAAGTCGTTCTCGGTCGCCAAACGCGTGCGCAGCGAGACCGGCATCGGCGGACGCAACGTGTCGGTGAGCTCGGTCGCGGTCGATCTCGCCGCGCAGATCTTTGAATCGCTCGGCGAGAAGACCGCGCTGGTGATCGGCGCCGGCAAGATGGCGGAGCTGACCGCGCGCCACTTCCGTTCGCGGGGCATCGGCGGCTTGATCTTCGCCAACCGCACGTTCGATCGCGCGGTGGAGCTGGCCCGCGAGCTGCACGGCACGACCGTGCCGTTCGACGACCTGGCCCGCTACCTGCCGCTCGCCGACGTGGTGATCGGCTCGACGGCGGCGAACGAGGTGCTGCTGACGGCCGACGCGGTCGGCGAGGCGCTGCGCGAGCGCAGCTACCGGCCGACGTTCCTCATCGACCTCGGCGTGCCGCGCAACTTCGACCCGCGCATCAACGACCTGCGGAACGTCTACCTGTACGACATCGACGATCTGCGGGGCGTGATCGGCGAGAACCGCGGCGAGCGGCAGCGCGAGGCGCTGCGGGCCGAAGAGATCGTGCGCTCCGAGGTCGATTCGTTCTGGCGCTGGTTCCAGAACCTCGACGTCATACCGACCATCGTCGGCCTGCGCGGCAAGGCGGACGGCATCTGCCGGCGAGAACTCGAGCGCACGCTCGGATCGCTGCGCCAGCTCGGCGACGAGGAGCGGAAGTCGATCGAGGCCATGGCGCAGGCGATCGTCAACAAGATCCTCCACGAGCCGATCTCGCGCTTGAAGCGCATCGACGACGCCCGGGCGCAGGACGTGCAGGTCGCACGGCGGCTGTTCGGCCTCGACGACGATGAGTGAGGGCGGCGGCACCCTGCGCGTTGGCACGCGCGGCAGCGCGCTCGCCGTCCGCCAGGCGCAGTGGGTGGCCGCCGCGATCCGCGCTCGGGGGCCCGCGGCGAGCGTCGAGATCGTGCGCATTCGCACCAGCGGCGACCGCGTTCACGACCGTCCGCTGGTGGAGATCGGCGGCAAGGGGCTGTTCGTCAAGGAGATCGAGGAGGCGCTGCTCGAGGGGCGCGTGGACGTCGCCGTGCACTCGATGAAGGATCTGCCGGCGGCACTCGCGTCCGGACTGGCGATCGTCGCCGTGCCGCCCCGCGAGGACCCCGGCGACGCGCTGATCACGGCTTCGCGCGGCGGCCTCTCCGGCCTCGCCCCGGGCGCGCGGGTCGGCACGGGCAGCCTGCGGCGGCGGGTGTTTCTGCGGCACGCCCGCCCGGACCTCGAGATCGTGCCGATGCGCGGCAACGTCGATACCCGCCTCGCCAAGTGGCGGGCGGGCGAGGTCGACGCGCTGATCCTCGCCCGCGCCGGCCTGCGCCGGCTCGGCATCGAGATCGCCGAGGCGCAGCCGCTCTCCCCTGACGAGATGCTGCCGGCCATCGGGCAAGGTGCGCTCGCCATCGAAGCCCGGCCGGGCAGCCCGTGGTGGAGCGTGCTGGCGGCGCTCGACGACCCGCCGAGCGCCGCAGCGGTCGGCGCCGAGCGCGCGTTCCTGCGGGGCATGGGCGGCGACTGCACGACGCCGATCGCGGCCCACGCGGTGATCGAGAACGGGGAGCTGCGTCTGGCGGCGGCGATCGGCGATCCCGAGGGCAGGGCGCTGGTGCGCGGCGAGAGCAGGGGCTCGCCGAGCGAGGGCGAGGCGATGGGTGGCGCGCTGGCCGCGGAGATGCTCTCGCGGGGCGGACGCGAGATCTTGCAGGGACTCGGCCGATGAGCGTCGGCGTCGTCTATCTCGTCGGCGCCGGTCCGGGGGATCCGGGCCTGCTCACGCTGCGCGGGCGCGAATGCATCGCCCAGGCCGACGTGCTCGTCCACGATTACCTGGTGGACGGACGGCTGCTGCGCTTCGCCCGTCCCGGCGCGACGATCGTCGCCTCGGGGAAGAGCGGCGACGCGGCGCGGCGGGACGATCAGCAGCGCGAGATCAACCGGCGGATGGTCGCCGAGGCGCTCGCCGGCAAGACCGTGGTCCGCCTGAAGGGCGGCGATCCGTTCGTGTTCGGGCGCGGCGGCGAGGAGGCGCAGGCCCTGGTCGACGCGGGTGTGCCCTTCGAGGTCGTCCCCGGCGTCAGCTCCGCGACCGCGGTCCCGGCCTACGCCGGCATTCCGCTCACCGAACGGGGGCTGAATTCGTCGTTCACGGTGGTGACCGGACACGAGGCCCCGGTGGCCCGCCAGCCGCTCGACTGGACGGCGCTCGCCCGCCTGGAGTGCATCGTGGTGCTGATGGGGCTCAGGGAGCTCGGCGCGATCACCGCGCGCCTCGAGCGCGCGGGGAAGCCCCCGAACACGCCGGCGGCCTGCATCCGCGGCGGCACCCGGCCCGACCAGCGGACCGTGGTGGGCACGCTTCGCGATCTGCCGGCCCGGGTGGAGCAGGCGGGCCTCGAGCCGCCGGCGGTGATCGTCATCGGCGAGGTGGTTCGCCGCCGGCAGGCCCTCGGCTGGTTCGAGCGCCGGCCGCTGCTCGGCCGGCGGATCCTCGTCACGCGGGCGGCGGAGCAGGCGACGGAGTTCGCCGACCGGCTCGAGCGGCTCGGCGCCGAGGCGATCCCGGCGCCGGTGATCGAGCTGGTCGCGCCCGAGAGCTTCGCGGCGCTCGACCGGGCGCTGGCGGAGATCGCCAGCTACGACTGGGTGGTGTTCAGCAGCGCGCACGGCGTCGACGTGTTCTTCGCGCGCTTGTTCGACACCGGCGGCGACGTGCGGCAGCTGTGGAGGGCCGAGCTGGCCGCCGTCGGTCCGGCGACGGCGCAGGCGATCACCCGGCGCGGGATCCGCGTCGCCGTCGTGCCGCGGTCCTTTCGCGCCGAGGGCCTGGCGGAGAGCCTGGCCCCGCGCGTGGGCGGGAAACGCGTGTTGCTGCCGCGCGCCGAGGGCGCGCGCGACGTGCTGCCCATCGCGCTGCGCGCGGCCGGCGCCGAGGTCTCGGACGTCGGCACCTACCGGGCGGGGGCGGTCGGCCGGCTGCCCCGCCGCGCGGAGACGCTGCTCGCTGCCGGCCAGGTCGACGCGGTCACCTTCACCAGCTCGAGCACGGTGCGGCACTTCTGCGAGCTGCTCGGCGCCGACCCGGCGCGCAGGCTCGGCGCCGCCCGCGTCGCGTGCATCGGCCCGATCACCGCGGCGACGGCGCGGGAGTTCGGGCTGCGCGTCGACGTCGCGGCGCGCGAGTACACCATCGACGACCTGACGCAGGCGTTGATTGACTATTTCGCGGGCCGCAGCTAGTCGCCGGAAGAGCGAGGCCGCCATGGGCTTTCCGACACAGCGCCCCCGCCGCGTTCGCGGCAACGCGATGCTGCGGACCCTCGTGCGCGAGACGTCGCTCGAGGCCGGCGATCTCGTCTACCCGATGTTCGTCGTTCCCGGCCGGGGAGTGGAGCGGCCGATCGCGTCGATGCCGGGAATCTCGCAGCTGTCGATCGACCGCGCCGTGGCCGAGGCCCGCGAGGTGCTGAGCCTCGGCATTGCGGGCGTCATCCTGTTCGGCATCCCGTCGCGCAAGGACGCGCTCGGCAGCGAGGCCTACGATCCCTCCGGCGTGATCCCCCGCGCGGTGCAGGCGATCCGCGAGTCCGTGCCGGGCCTGCTGGTGATCACCGACGTCTGCCTGTGCGAGTACACCGATCACGGCCACTGCGGCGTCGTCGAGGGCGGCGAGGTCGACAACGACCGCACGCTCGAGCTGCTCGCGCGCGAGGCGGTCTGCCACGCGCGCGCGGGGGCGCACGTGGTCGCTCCCTCGGACATGATGGATGGACGAGTGAAGGCGATCCGGCAGGCGCTCGACGCCGAAGGCTTCGCCACGCTGCCGATCCTCGCCTACGCCGCCAAGTATGCTTCGGGCTTCTACGGGCCGTTCCGCGAGGCCGCCGAGTCGGCGCCTCGGTTCGGCGACCGCCGCGGCTACCAGATGGACCCAGGCAACGGCGAGGAGGCGCTGCGCGAGGTAGCGCTCGACCTCGAGGAAGGCGCCGACATCGTCATGGTGAAGCCGGCGATGCCGTATCTCGACGTGCTGCGCCGCGTGCGGGAGCGCTTTCCCGGTGTGCCGCTGGCGGCGTACAACGTGAGCGGCGAGTACGCCATGCTCAAGGCGGCGGCCGAGCGCGGGTGGATCGACGGCGAGCGGGTGACGCTCGAGATCCTCACCTCGATTCGACGCGCCGGAGCCGACTTCATCCTCACCTACTCCGCCAAGGACGCCGCGCGGCTGCTCGGGGCCGCACGCGCTTGAGACGGCTGGTCGCGGCCGCCGTCGGCCTCGGGCTGCTGCTCGGTGGCTACGCCCGCGGGTATCCGATCGCCGAGGAGCGCAAGCTCGGCGAGCGCTTCTCGATCGAGGCGGCGGGCGAGCTGCCGCTGCTGCGCGAGCCGGCGGTGGTCGACTACGTGAACCGCCTCGGGCAGCGGATCGTCTCCCACCTCGAAGCGCCGCAGCCCTTCCCGTATCGCTTCAGCATCGTGCTCGATGCTCGGCTCAACGCGTTCGCCGTCCCCGGCGGCTTCGTCTACGTGCATTCCGGGCTCTTGCTGCGGGTCGGCAACGAGGCGGAGCTCGCCGGCGTGCTCGGGCACGAAATCGGGCACACCCACGCGCACCACATCGTGCGCCAGCAGGAGAAGAGCCGGCTGCTCAACTACGCGGCGATCGCCGGCCTGCTGCTGTCGGTGGTGCAGCCGGCGATCGGGGCGGCGGCGATGGGCGCGAACGCCACGGCGCAGCTCAAGTATCGGCGCGAGTTCGAGCAGGAGGCCGACTATCTCGGCGTTCGCTACATGCGCGAGGCGGGTTTCGATCCACACGGGATGCTGACGTTCCTGAAGCGCATGTGGGACGAGCAGCGCACCGCGCCGAGCGACCAGGTGCCGCCCTACATGCTCTCCCACCCGATGACCGACGAGCGCATCAACCACCTCGAGGCAGCGACCAAGAGCCTGCCCGCGCGGCCCGGCTGGGACGAGCCCAGCTTCGCGCTGGAGCGCGTCCAGGCGATCGTCCGCGCGCTGACCGGCGACCGCGCCGCGGTGCGAGAGTCCTACGCGAGGCGCGGGGCGGCGGGAGGGCCGGGGCTCGCCCTGCACGGCATCTCGCTGCTCTACCAGGGAGACGCGCGGTCGGCGCTGGCGGTGCTCGACCGCGCGCGGCGACAGGGGGTGACGGACCTCGAGGACGACGTCGGCCTGGCGAGCCTTCGCACGGGGGATCTCGACCGGGCGGCGCGCGTTCTGAGCGAGCGCGTCGAGAGCGCTCCGGACGACGCCGTCGCGCATGCCACGCTCGGTCGGGTGCGGCTCGCCCAGGGCGACTATGCGGCGGCGCGGCGCGAGCTCGAGCGCGCCGCCGCGCTGGCGCCCGCGCTCGACGACGTGGAGTACGACTTGGGGCAGGCCTGTGGCCGCGGCGGCGACGCCGGCCTCGGGTTGTACCATCTCGCCCGCGCTCTCGAGATGCGCGGCAGCGTCGAGCAGGCCCGGGCGCAGTACGACAAGGCGAGCCGGCTGCTGGAGGCCGGCTCCGCCGAGGCGAGCGACGCGAAGGAGCGGGCGGACGCGCTCGAGGAGATCTCCAGCGCGCGGGTGATCGGGCGATGAGGGGACCGGGCCGGTCGCCGTTTCGCCAGCGGGTGCGGGTGATGCAGGGCTACGTCCCGGGGGAGCAGCCGCGCGACCGTCGCTACGTCAAGCTGAACACCAACGAGAACCCCTATCCGCCGTCGCCGCGGGTGATCGAAGCGCTGCGCGATGCGGTCGGCGAGAGCCTGAGGCTCTATCCGCGGCCGTTGGCCGACGAGCTGCGCGAGCGCGCCGCGCGCTCGTATCACCTGGCGCCCGAGAACGTGCTGGTCGGCAACGGCTCGGACGAGCTGCTGTCGATCGTGATGCGCGCGGTCGTCGAGCCGGGCGAGCCGGTCGCCTATCCGGTGCCCACCTACGTGCTCTACGACACGCTGGTCGAGCTGCACGACGGCGAGCCGGTGCGGATTCCGTTCGCGCCGGACTTCTCGCTCCCGCCCGAGCTGGTCGAGGCGCCCGCGCGGCTGGTCATCGTCTGCAATCCGAACTCCCCCTCGGGGACGATGATCCCGCCTCGAGCGCTGCGCCCGCTCTGCGCGGCGCGGGAGCGCCTGGTGGTGATCGACGAGGCCTACGTGGACTTCGCCGACGCGAACTGCCTCGATCTGCTCGGGGAGTTTTCCAACGTCCTCGTCCTGCGCACGCTTTCCAAGTCGTACTCGCTCGCCGGCATGCGCATCGGCCTAGCGCTCGGCGCCGCGGCGGCGATCGCCGAGCTCGCCAAGGTGAAGGACTCCTACAACGTGAACCGCCTGAGCATCGCGGCTGGCGCGGCGGCATTGCGCGACGGCCGCTGGATGGAGGCCAACGTGCGCCGCATTCGGCGCACGCGCGAGAGCCTGAGCCAGGGCCTCGTCGCTCTCGGCTTCAGCGTGCCGCCGTCACAAGCGAACTTCGTGCTGGCGAGACGCCCCGGGGAGAACCTCGCCCCGCTGTACGAGGGGCTGAAGCGCCGAGGCGTGCTGGTGCGTTACTTTCCGACGCCCGATCTCTACGATGCGCTGCGCATCACCGTGGGCACGGACGAGGAGGTGGCGGTGATGCTGCGCGTGCTCGCTCAGCTGCTCGGCTGACTCCGCCCGCCCGGCGAAAAAGGGGTCGGGAGTCTTTTTCTCTTCTTGCGAAGCACCCTTCCGGCCGTTCCGGAAAAAGACTCCCGACCCCTTTTCGGCGGGCCGGTCAGGACGCGGGGCGCAGGCGATTCAACTGCGCGGCGAGGCGGGAGAGGCGCCGCGAGGCGTTGTTGCGGTGCAGAACGCCCTTCGAGACCGCCTTGTCGAGCTCGCGCGCGGCGACCCGCAGCTCGGTCTCCGCCACGGTCGCGTCCTTGCCCTCGAGCGCGCTGCGCACCCGCTTCACCAGCGTTCGCAGGCGCGCCCTCGAGGCGTGGTTGCGGGCACGGCGCTTCTCGCTCTGACGGTGACGCTTCTCCGCGGATTTGTGAGTGGCCAAGAGCTTCGCTCCCCCCGTTCTCAGGTATCCGACCCTGCTAACATTCCGCGCCGCCGCGGTCAACGCCGCTTGGCTTCCTGCCAAAGCGCCTCCATTTCCTCGAGCGAGGCCGCGTCGGGCGAGCGGCCGCGTCGTGCGAGCTCGGCCTCGACGCGCCGAAAGCGCGCGACGAAGCGCTCGAGCGCGCGCGTCAGGGCGAGCTCGGCGCTCACTCCCGCCTTGCGGCCGAGGCTCGCCAGTGCGAACAGGCAATCGCCGAGCTCGGCGTCGATCTCCTGCGCCGTGCCGCCATCGAGCGCCGCCGCGAGCTCGGCCAGCTCCTCGCGCACCTTGTCGAGCACGGCGCGGGCCTCGCTCCAGTCGAAGCCGACCCGGCCGGCCTTCTCGCCGAGGCGCTCGGCGCGCAGCAAGGCGGGGAGGGCACTCGGCACGCCGGCGAGCGCGGAGACGTCCTGGTTCCGCGTGCGCCGCTCCTCGGCCTTGATTCGCGACCAGTTGGCGAGCACCTCCCCCGTGCCGCCGACCGCGAGATCCCCGAACACGTGGGGATGGCGGCGCACCATCTTGTCGCGCACCGCCTCGATCACGTCGCAGACGTCGAACGCGCCGCTCTCCGACGCCATCTCGGAATGCAGCAAGATCTGTAGCAGGAGATCGCCGAGCTCGCCGCAAATCTCCGTCGCTTCCCCCGATTCGAGCGCTTCGAGCACCTCGTAGGCTTCCTCGATGAGAAATGGCATGATCGACCTCGGCGTCTGCTCGCGATCCCAGGGGCAGTCGCGACGCAATCGTGCAACCGTCTCCACCAAGCTCGAGAACGCCGCCGCGGTGCGGGAAGGATCGCGGGCCATCGCCGCGTCCCTCTTAACCGTGCTTCACCAGCCGGTCAATTCGGCCATGCCGGAGCCGGTTCGCCTCTACACGACGGCCTACTGCGCGTTTTGCCGCCGCGCCAAGGAGCTGCTCCGCCGGCGCGGCATCCCGTTCGAGGAGATCGACGTCGGCGAGGATGCCGCGCTGCGCGAGTGGCTGGTGGAGGCGACCGGACGCCGCACCGTGCCGCAGATCTTCGTCGGCGAGCAGGCCATCGGCGGCTACGACGATCGGCATGCCCTGGACGAAGCGGGTGATCTGGAGGCGCTGCTCGGCGAGTGAGTGCCGTGGCGTCGGGAACTTCCCGCGCTGCGGCATCGTTTCTTGCCCAGGGAGGATGCGACTCGTGTCGCCAAATCGGCCATGTTACAAAACCGGCCATGTCGAGGGAGCCGACCGGGCCGGGCCGGCGCGCCGGATTCGAGGCGGAGGCGCTGCCGCATCTCGATCATCTCTACGGGGCGGCGTTCTATCTCTGCGGCGACCGCGACCGGGCCTCGGATCTGGCGCAGGAGACGGTTCTGCGCGCCTTTCGCTTCTTCCATCAGTTCGAACCGGGAACGAACTGCCGGGCCTGGCTGCTCACCATCCTGCACAACACGTTTCGCAATCAGTACCGCGCCGGATTGCGCGAGCGCGCGCAGGTGGACGTCGACGACCCGGCGGCGGCCGCCGAGGTGACCGAGGCCGCGGGAGCCGTCGACGACCCCGAGACGCTGGTGCTGTCCGAGACGCTCGACGAGGAAATCGCGCAGGCGCTCGCCGAGCTGCCCGAGGAGTTCCGCTCCGCGGTCGTGCTCGTCGACCTCCACGAGCTGACCTACGAGGAAGGCGCGCGGGTGCTCGGCTGTCCGGTGGGCACGGTGCGCTCGCGGTTGTCGCGCGGGCGGCGACTGCTCGGCCAAAAGCTCGCCGCGTACGGCCGGGAGCGCGGCATGCTTCGCGGCAGAGGTTGATCCACGGCTCGGGCGGGGAGACCTCGCTGACCAGCCAAGCCATGAGATGCCACGCATCGAGGGGCCGACGACGCCTCGACTGCGGCGGCAGCGTTCGGCGATGAACTGTAGCCGGTATCGCGACTGGGTCGCCGCCGACGTCGACGGCGCGCCCGGCGCGAGGGCGCCGGGCCTGGAGGCGCATCTCGCGCAATGCCCGGGCTGCCGCACCGAGCGCACGCGCCAGATCGCGGTGCGCGATCTGCTGCGCGCGCGGGCGGTGCTGCCGCAGGCTCCGCCCGGGCTTCGCACCCGGGTGCGGGCGCTGCTCGAAGCGGAAACAGGGGAAGCCGCAAAGCGGCGGCGGGGATGGCGGAAACCGCTGCTGTGGGCCGGCCTGACGTTCGCGGCGGCGGCCGCGGCCACGCTCGCCGTCCTCGCGCGCGGCACGGATTTCGATCCGCTGATTCGCGAATACGACCGGGCCGTTCAGGGCGCGCTCGAGATCGACTTCCGCACCGATGCGCCGGCCGCGCTCGAGGAATTCTACCGCCGGCATGCCGCGGACCGGGTTCCGGCCCATGTCGTCGATCTCTCGGCCGCGGGCTTCCGGCTCGTCGGCGGTGCGCTGATCGACTTTCCGGGGCGCCGCGCCCGCCTTTCGTTGTACTCCGACGGACGAGATCTGATCGTTTGTGACTACCGCTTCGCCGCGCAGTTGCCGATGGATCTGCGCTCCGACGGGCGGCCGGTCTTCTTTCGCCGCGGCGGAGCCAGTCTCTCCGTGCACCGGATGGGCGGCGAGGTCTGCGTGCTGGTGACGCGAATGTCGATGGATGACTTCCGCCGCCGCCTGGGCGGCGATTCGACCGCGGGATGACGGCGCTCCTGGCGGCACTGCTGATCGGCCTGAGCGTGGCGACCGCGGCGGAGCCCGCGGCCGACCCCTGGGCGAGGGTCCTGTCGATCGCCGCCGGTCCCACCGGGGAGGTCGCGTACGGCACGCTCGAGGCCGGCGAACGCGAGCGCCTCGAGCGGTATCTCGGCAATCTCGCACGGCAGGACGTCTCGCGCTTCGAGCGCGATCGCGCCGTGGCCTTCTGGCTCAACGCGTACCACGCGCTGGCGCTGTCCGCGTTGCTGCACGGCGAGGATCCGCGCACGCTGGAAGGACGGGCGAGGATGTACCACTGGTTCACGCGCCCGATCGGCGGGCGGCGGCGTACGCTGGATGAGATCCGGGCCAAACTCAACGGCTACGCGAGCGCCGATCCGCGGATTCACCTGGCGATCTGGGACGGCACGCGGAGCGGCGCTCGGCTGGCGGCCGAGCCCTACCAGAGCGGCCGGCTCGACGCGCAGCTGGCGGCGGCGGCGCGACGCTTCGTCAACGATCCCGAGAAGCTCCGCGCGCCGGCACCGGGCCGACTCGAGGCCTCGAGCGTGCTGTCGTGGTACCGCAGCGACTTCGAGCGAGAAGCGGGCTCGCTCGTCGAGTTTCTGCGGCCGCTGGTCGCCGACCCGGAGCTGCGTCGCCGCCTGGCGACGCCGCCGACGGAGATCGTATTCCTGCCGTACGACTGGAGCATGGCGGCGACGGCCGGAGAGCCGGCGCGTTGAGCGGCGAGATCTCGATCGTCGTTCCGACGCACAACGAGGCGGCGGCGATCGCGGCCACGCTCGCCCGCCTGCGCGAGCCCGAGATCCTCGAGGTGATCGTCGTGGACGGCGGGAGCGACGACGGCACGCCCGATCTCGCCCGCCCGCTGGCCGACCGCGTGCTCGAGACCAGCGCCGGGCGCGCCCGCCAGATGAACGCCGGGGCCCGGACGGCGCGCGGGTCGATCCTGTTCTTCCTGCACGCGGATACGCGAGTGCCGGAGGGGTTCGGCGCCGACATCGTCGCGGCCTGCGCGCGGGCGATCGGCGGGCGCTTCGACGTCGAGCTGGACGCTCCGGGAGTGGTCTTCCGGCTGATCGAGAGCGCGATCAATCTGCGCTCCCGCTGGAGCCGCCTCGCGACCGGCGATCAGGGATTGTTCCTGCGCCGGGAGGTGTTCGAAGCGCTCGGCGGCTATCCCGAAATCGCCTTGCTCGAGGACCTCGCGCTGTGCGCGAAGATGAAGCGGCGGGGTCGGCTGGCCGCGCTGCGCTCGCGGGTACGCACCTCGGCGCGGCGCTGGCAACGCCACGGCACTCTGCGCACCGTGCTGCTCATGTGGTGGATCCGCTCGCTCTATGCTCTCGGCGCGAGCCCGGGGCGGCTCGCGCGCCTGTACCGTCCGGCGCGCTGACGCGCTGCACCCGGCGCGCGCTCGCCGGCTTCAGCCGAGCGCCGGATTGACCAGCGCGCGGTCGGCGAGCGGCTCTTCGTCGACGATCCTCACCCGGCGGCCGTCGATCTCGATCTTGCCTTCCGCGAAGAGATACACCGCCTCGGGGTAGATGCGGTGCTCCTCGGCGAGGATCCGCTCGGTCAGCGACTCGACCGTGTCGTCGCTGTACACCGGCACGGCGGCCTGGATGACGATCGGTCCATGATCGGTCTGCTCGTCGACGAGGTGCACCGTGCAGCCGGCGATGCGCACGCCGTAGTCGAGCGCCTGGCGCTGGGCATGCAAGCCGGGAAAGGCGGGGAGCAGGGCGGGGTGGATGTTGAGGATGCGGTCCGGAAAGGCGCGAATGAACGCAGGCGAGAGCAGCCGGTCGAAGCCCGCCAGACAGACCAGCTCGACGCCCTTGTCGCGCAGCCGGCCGACCACGTGCTCGTCGAACGCCTCGCGGCTCGCGAACGCCTTGTGGTCGACGACCTCGGCGGCGATGCCATGACGCTCGGCGCGCTCGAGCGCGAGCGCCCGCGGCCGGTTGCAGACCACGAGACGGATCTCGGCGGGGACACGCCCCTCCTCGATGGCATCGATGATCGCTTGCAGGTTCGTTCCGCTGCCCGAGGCCAGGACTCCGAGCGGCAGGGGATTCGTCATGGCGGTCCTCCCGTTGCCTGCATACCTCCACCTGCGGGCGCGCGCCACGGAGCGGCGCTAACTGATACTAATCGACGATGTCCACGCCGGGCGAGCCGCGTACGATCTCGCCGATCGGGAAGGCGCGCTCGCGCCGCCGGCGCAGGAACTCGAGCGCGGCGTCGGCCGCCCGCGCCGGCACGGCGAGGATCATGCCGAGCCCCTGGTTGAGGGCGCGATCCATCTCGGCGGGTTCGACCGGACCCATGCGGGCGAGCCAGCCGAAGACCGCGGGCACCGGCCACGAGCCGCGGCGGATGCGGGCGCGGGAGCCGCGGGGCAGCACGCGTGGCAGATTGCCGGCGATGCCGCCGCCGGTGATGTGCGCCAGCGCGTGGACCGGGTGCGCGGCGAGCAGGCCGAGGACCGACTTCACGTAGATTCGCGTCGGACGCAGCAGCTCCTCCCCGAGCGTGCAGCCGAACTCGGGGATGCGGCGCGAGAGTGGGATGCGCCGCCGCTCGACCACCCGGTGCGCCAGGGAGTAGCCGTTGCTGTGCAGGCCGGAGGACGCCAGGCCGATCAGCACGTGGCCGGGGCGCACGCGGCTGCCGTCGAGGAGCTTGCGCCGTTCGACGGCGCCGACCACGAATCCGGCCAGGTCGTACTCGCCGGGGGCGTAGAACGAGGGCATCTCCGCCGTCTCGCCGCCGACCAGCGCGCAGCCCGCCTCGCGACACCCCGCGGCGATGCCCGAGACCACCGCCGCCGCCCGGCGGACGTCGAGACGTCCGGTCGCGAAGTAGTCGAGGAACACGAGCGGCTCGGCGCCGAGGGCGAGAACGTCGTTGGCGTTCATGGCGACGAGGTCGATGCCGACCGTGTCGTGGCGGTCGAGCGCGAAGGCGAAGCGCAGCTTGGTGCCTACCCCGTCGGTGGAGGTGACGAAGACCGGATCGCGCATCCCGCGCGGCGCCCGGAAGGCGGCGCCGAAGCCGCCGATCGCCGTCAGCACCTCGGGACGGCGCGTGCGGCGTGCCAGCGGCGCGATGCGATCGACCAGCCGCTCGCCGGCGGCGATGTCCACTCCGGCGTCGCGATAGGTGAGCGCGCGCTCGGGTCGGCGGGGGCCGCGGCCGGTCTGCACGGCGGCTGTTTACGCAGGCCGCTCGGGGGAAGTCAATTTTGCGGGCGGACGGCGACGATGCCCGCGCGGTAGTGAACCGCGCTTCCCGCCTCGACCGGCCCCTCTCGGTAGCGAAGCACGCGGTAGCCCGCCAGTCGTTCGAGCAGCTCGTTGCGGCCGAGCAGGAAATCCGGGTTGCGCGGATGCCCGACCTGCCGTTGATCGACGAGGAACGTGTCGAGCAGCAGCACGCCGCCCGGCCGAAGCCACGCGCGAAACTCGGGGAACAGCCGCCGGTCGAGAAAGTTCACGCATACGATCGCGTCGACCGACGCGGGGCGAACGCAGGGGTGGTCGAAGTCGACCTGCACGGTAGCGACGTCGGGGCACCGCCGACGGATCTCGGCGAGCGCGACCCGCGAGGCATCGGCGGCGACCACGCGGTGGCCGCGTCCGGCGAGAAACCGGGCGTTGCGCCCGGCCCCGGCAGCCAGATCGAGGGTGCGCCCCACCGGAAGCAGGGCGACGTGCTCGACCAGAAAGGGCGCGGGGGGCGGGGTTTCGCCGCCGGCGGCGCGCGCGTGGGCGGCGTCCCAGCGGCGTCGGTTCTCGCCGGACATCAGCGGACCAGCGTCCGTGCCACGGCCAGCACGTCGACCGAGCGGGCGCCCGCGCCGAGCAGGGCTTGGGCGCAGGCGTCGGCGGTGGCGCCCGAGGTGGCGACGTCGTCGACGAGCAGAACGCGCAAGCCCCGCGCTCGCCGGCCCGGACGCACCGCGAAGGCACGGCGCACGTTTCGCCGCCGCTCGCTCTCGCCGAGGCCGACCTGCGCCGCGGTGTCCCGGCGGCGCACCAGAAGGCCGACGTCGAGCCTCACGCCGAGCCGCCGCGCGGGGCCACGGGCGAGCAGCGCCGCCTGGTTGAAGCCGCGCGCGCGCAGCCCCCGGACGTGCAGCGGCACCGGGGCGACGAGATCGTGCTCTCCCGGCGAGAACGGCAGTCGTTCGGCGAGCAGATCCGAGAGCGAGGCGGCGAGCGCGCGGCGGCCGCCGTACTTGAGCCCGCGAATGGCGATCGCCAGCGGGTCGCGGTCCTCCTCGGCGGCCCGGTAGCAGGCCACGGCGCGCAGCCGGGTGAACGCCGGCGGGTCGACGATGCAGCGCCCGCAGAGGTGAGCGGGCGGACCGGCGAGCGGCAGGCCACAGCGCGGGCAGCAGCAGGAATCGATCCAGCGAATCGCTCCGCGACACGAGGCGCAGAGCGCCGCGGCGGCGGCGCAGCCGCAGCCGACGCAGGACCAGGGAAAGACCTGATCGAGGAGGCTCCGCAGCATCGCTCCGAGGCCGCCGCCTGTGGTATGTTGCTCGAGGCTGGGTGGCCCGCTTCGCATGGCGCACAGCGTAGGAGCGTGGTCGATTCTCTGCAACTGATTTTGCGGCACCGAGAGAAGGGAACATGCGCAGGTTCGTGATCGGAGCGATGGTCGGAGCAGGCCTCATGTACTTCTATCTTTACGAGTACCCCGGATGGCGAAGCTGGGCCTCCGGGCGCATCGGCACGGTCGGCTCGCAGTATCGCGGCGACACCATCCACCACAAGGCCGACCAGGCTCTGCATTGACGACGCGGCGGCGGCCGCTCGCGGCCGCTTGCGGTTGAATCGCCGCCGCCTTACTGGTTATCTAACCGCGGCCGGAGCGCGGGTGCGTCGTCTCCTCGATCGCTCGACGTCAGAAAGGGACCCGGAAGATGAGGTGCGTGGCAATCTTGGGCATCGTGTTGTTGGCAAGCGCGGGCGTGTCGGCGGCGGAGCGCGGCGCGGCCGCGGGATCGGGAAGCGCGCTGCAACTCGACGCCCTGTCGAAGCTCGACGTGGGCGACGTTGCCGGGCACGAGCTCGTGCAGTCGGTCGGTGAGGACGAGCTCAAGACCCCGGATCGCATCGGCGGGGTCTCTTTCGAGGGCGCCAAGGCCAAGGTATTCCGCCAATCCGATCTGGTGGATGGCGCGGGCATGATCCGCGGCTACGCGACCTGGGCGGCGCCGACGGGCGAGAAGCTCTTCGTGATCTTCGGCTACACCGTGCCGCCGTTCCCCGCGGGCAAGGACTCCGTGCCGTTCGAGGGAACGTTCGAGTGGGCCGGCGGAACCGGCTCCTTGCAGAAGATCGCCGGCAAAGGGACCATCGAGGGCGAGATCTCGCGCCGGGGCGAGGCCCGCTATCGCTGGGCCGGGAGCTACGAACAGGCGACGCAGTGAGCGACCTCAGCGAAGGCGCCATCCAGGAACGCCTCAAGGAGGCGATGCGAGCGCGAGCCACGGATCGGGTGCTGGTCTTGCGTGGCCTGGTGGCGGCCATCAAGAACTTGAAGATCGAGCGTCGCGGGGCCGGCGCGGGCGACGAGCTGGCCGAGGCGGACATCGCCCAGATCGTCCGCCGGGAGATCAAGCAGCGCGAGGAGGCGCTGACGTTCGCCGAGCAGGCCGGGCGCACCGATCTCGTGGAGAAGAATCGCGGTGAGAAGGGCTTCCTCGAGCGCTTCCTGCCGCAAGGCCCGTCGGCCGCGGATCTCGCGGCGGCGATCGCCCGGCATCACGCCGCGGGCGCGACCTCGATCGGCGCGCTGATGGCCAAGCTGAAGGCCGACTTCGGAGCTGGCCTCGACGGCAAGGTGGCGAGCGAAGCGGTGCGCGGATTCCTGCGCGACAAGGGGGGAGCGTAACCGGTCGTGGAACTGCCGATCGTCCAGCGCCTCAAGAAGGAGCTGCAGGAGCTGCAGTACGAGCTCAGCCACAAACTGCCGAAGGAGCTCGAGGAGGCTCGCGCTCACGGCGATCTCTCCGAGAACGCCGAGTACGAGGCGGCCAAGGCCCGGCAGGAGCTGGTGCAGGTGAGGATCAGCCAGATCGGCGGGCGGATTCGCGAGTTGTCGATGTACACGGTGGCCTCGATTCCCGAGGGCGTCGTCGCCTACGGCAGCCGGGTCACCGTCGAGGACCTCGGGGAGAGCGAGGAGATCGTCTATCACATCGTGTTTCCCGAGGAGGCGGATGGCGCCAACGGCAAGATCTCGCTCGGCTCGCCGCTCGGCCGGGCGCTGCTGAATCGCACCGTAGGCGACGAGATCGAGGTGCAGACGCCGAAGGGCAAGCGGCAGTACCAGATCATCGATCTGGTCACGATTCACCAGATCGACTCCCAGGACTACCGGCGGTAGCCGGCGCGGACCGCGCCACGAGGGAGCGCCGTGCGATACCGGAACCTGGCGGACATGTTTTTCCGGCGGGCCGCCGACCTCGCCGGCAAGCCCCGCTACCGCGTCAAGCGCGATGGTCGGTGGGCCGAGGTCTCCTGGGACGAGCACGCCCGCGCGGTCGAGGAGATCGCCGCCGGGTTGATCGCGGCCGGGGTCGAGCCCGGCACCAAGATCGGTCTGCTGTCGGCGACGCGGCCGGAATGGATCGAGATCGACTTTGCGATCCTCGCCTGCGGCGCGGTGACGATCCCAAGCTACCCCTCGAGCCTGGCCGCCGAATGCGGCTACATCCTGTGGAACTCCCAGGCCTCGTACGGCTTCGCCGAAAACCTGGACCAGCTCGGGAAGATCGAAGAAGTGATGGAGGCGGGGTTCGAGCTCGACGGGCGCGTGCAACGGGCGGCGCTGGCGCGCATCTATCTCGTCGACGGCGAAGCCGCGCCGGAGCGCGCGACGCCGCTGGCGGTGCTGCGCGAGCAGGGGCGGCGGGCGTTGCCGGAGGCGCGGCGGGAGATCGACGCGCGAGTCGCACGGATGGGCCGGGACGGTCTCGCCACCATCGTCTATACCTCGGGGACGACCGGCCCCCCCAAGGGAGTCGTCCAGACCCACGGCAATCACCTCGCGACCCTCGAGAGCATGAGCCAGATCGATCTCGTGGAGCCCGGAGAGGTGGATTTCTTCTACCTTCCGCTCGCCCATTCGTTCGCCCGCGCCGCCGAGTATCTCGGCACGTTGATGGGCACGGTGACGGCCTTCGCCCAGTCGATCGAGACGATCCCGAGCGACATCCGCGACACTCGTCCGCATTTCGTGCCGTCGGTGCCGCGCATCTTCGAGAAGATCTACGCGCGCATCCAGTCGATGCGAGAGTCCTCGGGGCGAGTTCGGCGGGGCGTTTTCGACTGGGCGATCGGCGTCGGCCGGGAGAAAAGCCGCCGCCTCCAGCGCAAGCAGGCGATCTCGCCGTGGCTGTCGCTGCGCTGCCGGCTCGCCGACGCGCTGGTGTTCTCCAAGATCCATCGCTCGCTCGGCGGCCGGGTGAAGTACATGCTGTCGGGCGGGGCGCCGCTCGCGCGCGAGATCCAGGAGTTCTTCCACGCGGCCGGCATCCTCATCCTCGAGGGGTACGGCCTGACCGAGACCACCCCGGCCTTGACCATCAACCGCCCCGACGCCTACCGCTTCGGAACCGTCGGACCGTCGCTGCCCGGGGTGACGTTGAAGATCGCCGCCGACGGCGAGATCCTCGCCAAGGGGGCGAACGTCGCCCAGGGGTACTTCCGGCGGTCCGAGGCGACCGCCGAGGCCTGGGACGAAGAAGGTTGGTTCCACACCGGAGACATCGGCGAGATCGATGCCGACGGGTTTCTCAAGATCACCGACCGCAAGAAGGACCTGATCAAGACCTCGGGCGGCAAGTACGTCGCCCCGCAGAACGTCGAAAACCTATTGAAGACGCAGCCGCACATCAGCCAGGCGGTGCTGATCGGCGACAACCGCAAGTTCTGCGTCGCGCTGGTCACGCTCGACAGCGAGGAGATGGGGCGATGGGCGAGCACCCAGGGCTTGGCCGATCTCGAGCCGCCGCTGCTGGCGCGGCATCCGAGCGTCGTCGAGCTGATCGGCGCCGAAATCCAGACGGTGAATCGGCACCTGGCCTCGTACGAGAGCATCAAGTACTTCCGCATCGTCGCCTACGACTTCACCCAGGAGCGTGGCGAGCTGACGCCGTCGCTCAAGGTGAAGCGCAAGTTCGTGAGCCAGAAGTACGCCGAGCTGATCGAGGAGATGTACCGATAGCCCGCCGGCGCTCCCCACCGCGGCGCAGCGAGAGAAGGGCGGGCGATGCCTTGTCCCGGCATCGCTTCGCCGCGCTCGTCGAGCCGCTCGCCGCCGAGGCGTCGTTCGTATCCCGGCCGATGTTCGGCTGCGTCGCCTGCTACCGGCAAGGGCGGCTGGTGCTGGTGCTGGCAGACCGCCGCGAGCCCTGGCAGGGACTGCTGGTCCCGACCGAGCGCCGAGCGCACGCCTCCTTGCTGGAGGAGTTTCCGCCGCTGCGCGTGCACCCGGTGCTCGGCAAGTGGCTCTACCTGGCGCATGCCGTCGACGGCTTCGCGGCTGGCGCCGCGCAGATCGTCGAGCGCATCGCTGCCGGCGACGGACGCTTCGGGGTCGAGCCGGCGTTGCCCCGGCTGCCGCGGCCGAAGACGGCACGGGCGAACGCGGCACGTACCGGGGTGGCAGGCCGCCGGGCACCGCGGTAGCCGAGCAGGACGCGCGCCGCCCAGCTCGGCGGATCCGCCTGGGGATTTTTTCCGCGGTGGGTAAGGATTCCCTAGGTCAAGGCTGCTAGGCTCGCATGTTTCCTACGGTTTTTTGGATACCAGCGAGGTACGGGCCTTGCTCTTGATGGCCCTGAGCCGTGTGTGCCCGCGGCGCAATTTTGCAGAGAAAGAAAGGAGAATCGCCTATGAGGAAAGCCTTGGCAGGCGTAGCCGCCCTGATGGCGAGCTTACCGCTGGCGGCGATGGCAGAGATGCCACCGGTCGGAACCGTCGTCAGCAAGGAGAACCTCGATAAGTACAGGGACAGCCTGACCCCGACCCAGCAGTACTTCGTCAGCAACGGGATGATGGTCCCGGTGATCGAGTACAAGAGGTACGAGTGGCCGCCACCCTACAAGGAGGCGACCGAGAAGTATTCGGCCCAGGTGAAGCTGTCGCCGGACGGGCGCGACATGCTGAACTACGTTGCCGGCGCGCCGTTCCCGAACATCGACGACAACGACCCGCAGGCGGCGACCAAGTGGATGTGGAACCACGAGCAGAAGACGCCCTATACCGACAACGTGGGCTGCGGCTGGAACGTCGAGCTGGTGAACTCGAGCGGTACCCGCGAGCGCTTCTTCGGCTCGAACTTCTGGCGACGAATGATGTGGCGCGGCCGGATGTACATGGATCCGAAGCCGGTCGCCCCGCACGACCCGGCGATCGGGTACACCGAGCAGTGGGGACCGCTGCACGATCCGAACGACCTGAAGGGATCGGGCGTGCTCAACTTCCGTTACGTCTCTCCCGACGTTCCGGACGATTCGTACCTCTACCTGCCGGAGCTGCGGAAGGTTCGCCGGCTGTCGATGGCCAACCGCTCCGACGCGTTCTGGGGAACGGACATCGACATCGACTCGATCTGGACGTGGAACTCGAAGCTCTCGTTCTGGTCGTTCAAGTACCTCGGCAGCCACAAGCTGCTCGCCGCCTTCCATGCCGGCGGCTACGCGCAGCGTGAGGCCTGGTGCGCTCAGCCGGACGGCACCAGCGGCATCCGCTCGTTCGTGTGGTGCGTGCCGCACGAGGCGCGCGACACCGCGGTTTCCGAAGGTACCCCGACCGGGTTCTCGCAGTATGCGTTCTCCCGGCGGATCCTCTACATCGACAAAGAGTCGTACATGGCGCAGTACAACGAGGGCTACGACCAGGGCGGCCAGCTCTGGAAGTCCTGGTACATGATGTCCGATACCGGCACGGTCCCGCATGGGATCGAGAAGGCGCCGGACGGCAGCCTACAGGTGGTCGAGACCAAGACGGCCAACCCGCCGAAGTACCAGTGGGACCACATCTATCCGAATCACGGCGGCGTGGTGGACATGCAGCTCAACCACAGCTCCCACTGGGATTGCCCGGACGGGTATCTCTATCCGAACATCGGCGTGAAGCACTGGTACCACAACATGGCGCGTGACTGGAACACGCCGGAAAACTTCACGATCAACTACCTGATCAAGAGCGCCGGCTTCTGAGATCGCGGCCTCGAAGGCGCTGACGGGCACCGCGGAACGGGGCCCTCGGGGAACGTGCCCGAGGGCCCCGTTCTCGTTTGCGGCCCTTCCCTCGGGTGCCGCTTCCGCCCTATATCGGCGGGGCGATGACCTCCGCCCACCCTCCGCGCGGCCGCATCGGGGTCGTGGCCCTGCTGTGGGCGAGCGCCCTGGTCACGGTCCTCTACTGGGTCGTCTTCTTCACCTCGGGCGAGGTCCGTTCGAGCGAGGCCGAGTGCTATCTGGCGTTCGAGCGCGCGTTCCCCGCCGCCGACGGCTGGCTCGCCGCCGCTTGCGCCGCGGCGGCCGAGGGGCTGCGCCGGGGCCGCGCGTGGGCGGCGCTGTTCGGCATCGCCGCCGGCAGCGCGGCCGTCTATCTCGGCTTGATGGACGTTCTCTACAACCTGGAGAACGGCATGTACGCTCGGCTCGACGGCCCGATGATCGGCGAGCTGATCATCAACGTCTACTGTCTCTCCTTCGGGCCGTTCCTGCTCGGTTATTTCTGGCGCGTGCGAAACCGGATCGAGGGGACGGCGTGAGCGGCGCGCGGCGGCGGTGTGCCTGGGCCGAGACCCACCCGCTCTATGTGGAGTACCACGATCGCGAGTGGGGTACGCCGGTTCACGACGATCGCCTGCTGTTCGAATTCCTCGTGCTCGAGGGCGCGCAGGCCGGTCTGTCCTGGCTGACCATCCTCAAGAAGCGCGAGAACTACCTCCGGGCATTCGACGACTTCGACGTGGGGCGCGTCGCCCGCTACGGAGCGCGGCAGGTGCGGCGCCTGCTGGCGGACGAGGGGATCGTGCGCAACCGGCGGAAGATCGAAGCGACGATTGCCAACGCGCGCGCCTTTCTCGCCGTGCGCCGCGAGTTCGGCAGCTTCGACCGCTACGTCTGGGCGTTCGTCGGCGGGCGGCCGCTGCACAACGCGTGGCAGGCGGTGCGCGAGGTGCCGGCGCGCAGCGAGATCTCCGACGCGCTCAGCCAGGATCTCAAGAAGCGTGGCTTCGCCTTCGTCGGCTCGACGATCTGCTACGCCCACATGCAAGCGACCGGAATGGTGAACGACCATCTCGTGTCCTGCTTCCGGCATCGCGAGCTGCGCCGCGGCGGCTCGAGGGGCTGAGCCGGTCGCGGGCGGGACGCACTCGAGAGGAGGGATCATGCGCATCGCCAACTCGCGCGGACGACTCACGCTGCTCACCGCGGACGGCGGCAGCGACGTGGAGTCCGCCTCGCGGGGCCGGTTCCGCTCCGACCCGCACGAGATCTTCGCCGAGTGGCCGGCATTTCGCGCCTGGGCCCGCGACCATTCGGGAGCCGGCGCGGTGCCGCTTCGCAACGCCGATCTCGGCCCGCCGTCGCCGCGGCCGAGGCAGGTGTTCGGCATCGGCCTCAACTACCGCGATCACGCCGCGGAGGCGGGGCTGGCGCTGCCCGAGCGGCCGGCGACGTTCACCAAGTTCCCGAGCTGCCTCACCGGCGCGTACGCCGACGTGCGGCTGCCGTCGGCGAAGGTCGATTGGGAAGTCGAGCTGGTCGTGGTGGTCGGCGTGGAGGCCTATCGAGTAGCCGAGCAGGCGGCATGGAGCCACGTCGCGGGCCTGGCGGTCGGCCAGGACCTTTCCGAACGCGTCGTGCAGTTCGCCGCCGGCGGGCAGTTCTCGCTCGGCAAGTCGTTTCCCGGCTTCGGGCCGACGGGGCCCTGCCTGGTCACCCCGGACGAGCTCACCGACCCGGCCGACCTGGAGATCCGTTGCAGCGTCAACGGCGAGGTGATGCAGCGCAGCCGGACCTCGGAGATGGTGTTCGGCGTTCCGCGGTTGCTCTGCGAGCTGTCGGCGATCCTGCCGCTCCTGCCGGGTGACGTGATCTTCACCGGAACGCCGGCGGGAATCGGCGCGACTCGCAAACCGCCGCGATTCCTGCGCCCCGGCGACGTCGTCGAGAGCACGATCGAGGGCGTCGGCACGCTTCGCAACCGCTGCGTGGCCGAGCCGTAGCGCGCGCGTCGTCAAAAGGTCAGCAGCTCGACCTCCAGCGTGACGAGGTCGACGACGCCGACGGCGTTGCGGCCGCGCAGGTGGCCGGCGCACTCTCCCGGGTTGAACACCAGGCCGCCGAGCGCCGGGCGCTCGATGGTGCGGCGGTGCGTGTGCCCGTGGAGCGCCACCCGCGGATCACCGTCGCGCGCGAGCGCGAGATCGCTCGGGTCGTGCGCGACCACCAGGCGCCGGTCGGCCCAGGAAAGCTCGAGCGGCGCATCGCAGAGCGCGATGCCGAGCCGGGCGGCCGCGGCCGCCAGCGCCTCGCGCTCGCCGAGGTCGTTGTTGCCGAACACGCCGTAGAGCGGGGCGTGCAGTCGAGCGAGGACCTCCAGTGTCTTCGCCTGGGTGATGTCGCCGGTGTGGACGACGCGCGCGACGCCCGCGGCATTCAGCAGCGCGACCAGGCGCGCGACGTTCGGCAGGTGGTTGTGCGTGTCGCTGACGACGCCGATGCGCATGCGCCCTCGCCGGGCCCGGCCGGCTTCGCCTACGATACGCGCTCGAGGACGTGGATGCCGCAGGCGCTGCCGAGGCCGATCACGTGAGTCAGGCCGAGGCGGGCGTTCGGCACCTGCCGCTTGCCCGCCTCGCCGCGCAGGTGAGTCGACACCTCGTAGATGTTGGCGATGCCGGTGGCGCCGAGCGGATGGCCCTTGGAGAGCAGGCCGCCCGACACGTTGACCGGGATCTTGCCGCCGAGCGCGGTGGCGCCCTCGTCGATCATCCGCCCCGCCTCGCCGTCCTTACAGAGAAAGAGGTTCTCGTAGTGCAGGATCTCCGCGGTCGCGAAACAATCGTGCAGCTCGATGAGATCGATGTCCTCGGGGCCGACGCCGGCCGTCTCGTAGGCCTTCTTCGCCGCCAGGCGCGTGCAGGTGTTGACGTCGGGCAGGACCAGATCTCGTTCCTGCCACGGGTCGCTGGTCAGCACCGAGGCGCGCACCCGCACCGCGCGCTTCATCAGCCCCAGCTCCTTCGCCTTCTGCTCCGAGGCCAGCACCGCCGACGCCGACCCGTCGACGTTCACCGAGCACATCAGCTTGGTGTTCGGGTAGGCGATCATCTCGGCGTTCATCACCATCTCGAGCGGGGTCTCGAGCTGGTACATGGCCTTCGGGTTCATCGTCGAATGGTGATGGTTCTTCACCGAAACCTTGGCGAACTGCTCGAACGTCGTGCCGTACTTGCGGGAGTGCTCCATGCCCGCCTCGGCGAACACCGCCGGCATGGTGCCCGAACCGAGCAGGCCTTCCTTGGGGATGCCGCCCCCCCCGCCGCCCCCGCCGAGCAGCCCCTTGCCCATCTGCTCGACCCCGACGGCGAGAACCAGATCGTAGACGCCCGCCTTGACCGCCATCCAGGCCTCGCGGAACGCGGTGGCGCCGGTGGCGCAAGCGTTTGCGGTGTTGACCACCGGAATGCCCGTCTGGCCGATCTCCTGCAGGATGCGCTGTCCGACCATGGCGTTGGCCTGGTAGAGGTTTCCGCAGTAGAGCGCCTCCATCTGCTGGATCCGCAGGCCGGCATCGTCGAGCGCCAGCAGCGCGGCCTGCGCGCCGATCTGCGGAACGGTCTTCTCGGGGAAGCGGCCGAACTTGATCATGTCGACACCGACGACGTAGACGTCACTCATCGCGGATCTCCTCGCGTTCGAGCCGGCCTCAGGCCGGCTCGAAGAAGTAGCTCAAGTAGGAGTTGCCCTCTTTGTCCTTGCGCCCGAGAGCGTCCCGGAACACCACCCGCACCGGCATGCCCATGCGGATCTTCGCCGGATCGGGAGCGATGCCGATCAGGTTGCCCTTGACCGTTCCGCCGCCCTCGAGGTCGACGACCGCCGAGACGTACGGCACCGCGACGCCGGGAAACGACCGATGGACGATGCTGTACACGTACAGCGTGCCGCGGTCCGAGAGCCGCACGGCCTCGATCTGGCCGCGCGCACCGCACTTCGAGCACACGCCGCGCGCGCCCAGGAAAACCGCGCCGCAGGCCTTGCACTTCTGTCCCTCGAGGTAGGGCTCGCCCCCCTCGGGGATCTTGAGGAAATCGGTGACGGGCAGCGGAGTGCTGGCTGGCGGGGTCATCTCGTGCGTTCCTCGTCCTTTCGCTCGGCGCGCTCTGCGCCGTGCAGATGACCACCTCGTCGCGAACGAGTCAACCCGGACACCGCGTCGACGGCGGACACTCGGAACCGGCGGGCGCTCGCCTCACCCGCCGGCCGTCCCGCGGTCGCCCGGCGCGCCGCGCGCCGGCCAGCCGTACCTCCGGTCGAGCAGCCGCTCCACGCGAGCCAGCAGCTCCGTCGCCTCGATGGGCTTGGCCACCGAGTCGTCGGTTCCGGCGGAAAACGCCTGACGCGTGCCGCCGGCTGCCGCGCGGCCGGTGAGCATGATGATCGGGATCAACGCGGTCTTGAGGTCGGCGCGCAAGCGCCGGCACACCTCGTGAGCGTCGACGTCGGGGATCGCGGAATCGAGGATGATCAGATGGGGCCGCTCGGTCTTGGCCCGGGCGAGCGCCTGCTCGCCGCTGGCGGCGACCTCGACCTGCACCGGGTTCGACGCTTGCGAGAGCGCACTGCGCACCGCCTCGAGAGCCGCGGGATCGGCCTGGACGATCAGGATCCGCGGCTTTCCCAGCGTGCCGCGCCCTTGAGCCGCTTCCGCCGTTGCGGCCGCCGGCGGGTGCACGCTGGCGGGCGCTGCGGTCGCCTCGGTGCCGCAATAAGGGCAGACCGTCCATCGCTCCTTCAGCAACACGCCGCAGCCCGCGCAGGCGAGCCGCAGCTGCGTTCGGCAATAGGGGCAAGTCGTGAAGCTCTCCTCGATGGCGCTGTGGCACGACGGGCAGGACAGCCGTCGCTTGGTGTCGAGCTCCACGACGCGCAGCACCTCGGAAGGGGTGGTCGTGCCGTCGAGGATCTTGTGCCGCGCGTCCTCCAGGATGGACGTCATGCCCTGCTCTTCGGCGAGCACGCGGATGGCGGTTTCCGGAGCCTTGTCGGCGATCAGCTGCTCGATGCCCGTGGTCACCTCGAGCACCTCATAGCAGCCGGTCCGCCCCGAGAAGCCGGTGTTGCGGCAGCGAGGGCATCCGCGTCCGTGCGCCAGCTTGCGGTCGGCGGGCAGGCCGAGATCCGCGCGAACCTCCTCCGAGGGCACGAACGGCTCGGCGCAGGCGGTACAGACCTTGCGCACCAGCCGTTGCGCGACGATCGCCAGCAGCGAGGGCCCCATGGCGTGCGGCTCGATTCCCAGCTCGAGCAGCCGGGTGACGGTGGCCGCCGTGTCGTTGGTATGGACCGTCGACAGCACGAGGTGCCCGGTCTGGGCCGCCTGGAAGGCGATCTCCGCGGTCTCGCGGTCGCGAATCTCGCCGACCAGGATGACGTCCGGGTCCTGCCGCAGAACCGAGCGCAAGACGTGCGCGAACGTCAGTCCCTGCTTCTCGTTGATGGGGATCTGCGAGACGCCCTTCAGCTCGTATTCGATCGGGTTCTCGATCGTCACGATGTTGATCTCCGGAGAGACGATCTCCTGAATGACCGCGTAGAGCGTCGTCGTCTTGCCGCTGCCGGTCGGGCCGGTGACGAGGATCATGCCCTCGGGGCGCTGGATCACGCGCGCCAGCGTCGCGAGGTCGCGGGGCGCGAGGCCGATGTCGGCGAGACGGCGCAAGCCTCGCGATGGATCGAGCAGTCGCAGCACGATCGTCTCGCCGTACGCGGTCGGCATCGACGACACGCGGACGTCGAGCGTGGTGTCGCCGTAGCGTACGCCGCAATGGCCGTCCTGCGGCAGGCGCCGCTCGGTGATGTCGAGCTTCGACATCACCTTGACGCGGGCGATGATCGACCACTGGACCCACTTGGGGATCTGCAGGCCGTCCTCGAGGATGCCGTCGATGCGGTAACGGACGAGCACGAAGTTGGGCCCCGGTTCGATGTGCACGTCGCTCGCGCCGGCGGCGATGGCTTCGAGCAGCAACATGTTGACCAGCTTGATGACCGGAGGTTGCGCGGCGTCGAGCACGGCCGACTGAACGTCGAGAGGGCCCGGGATGCGGTCGGATTCGTGCACGATCTCGAAGCTCGAGGTCGGCTCCGGGCCGCGCAGCAGCGAATCGAGCGCCGATCCCCGCCGGTAGAGGCGCTGGATCGACTCCAAGATCTGACCGCGCGGCGCGACCGCGGGGCGCAGGCCGAGGCCGGTCGAGAACTCGATGCTGCGCAGCCCCTCGTGGTCGAGCGGGTTCGCCATGGCCAGCACGAGCACGTCCTTCTGTGCGTGGATCGGCACCACGGCGAGTCGCTGTGCCGTCGCCTCGTCGACCAGAGCCGCAGCTGCTTCCATGAAGGGGAGCGCGCCGAGATCCAGCAGCGGGATCCTCAGCTCGTCGGCGAGCGTCTTCGCGATCTCGCTCTCGGACAGCGCACCCTGGGCGACGATCGCCTCGATCGCGGAAGCCCCGTTCACGGCCATCGCGCGCTCGACGGCCGCCGCGGCGGAGCGATCGAGCCGGCCGGCGCGCTCGAGAAGGTGCACGAGGCGTTGATCCGCTGCGGAAACCGGGGATGGCCGGCTGGACGGGGGATTCATGAGTTGCCCCAATCTGCCGCAAGAGACGTGCCACGGCCAGCCCTACCGCTGGGGAACGCCGTTGGTTCCCGATTCGCAGAATGGCCGCCGAGTTTGTGGCGCCCTCCAGGACGGTGGATACTTGGTTTTGCCCGCAGCCCGAGACGTCCGGGCATGAACCGAGGGAAGGGGTGCAGGCGGCACGGTTTCTGCCGCCGTCGCTCGGTCAGGAGAGCAGCGAATGAATCTCGAAGCCCTGGTGATGATGGCGAGGAAGCGAGCGGCGAGCGATCTGCACATCGAGAGCGGCAGTCCGCGCCCGTCAACGAGATCAACACCACCACGGGCGGCCACGTCGTGACGGTGGATGAGCCGATCGAGTTCGCGATGCAGTCGCAGCGCGCGTTCACGAGGTGGGCCGGCACACGCCGGGAGCGGAGGACTTCGAGGTGGTCGAGGAGCTGGAAGGCGCCGACGACCTGCAGCTCGCGACGGCGCCGTAGCGACCGCGCGGCGTCTCGTCCGCTCCCGTCCATCAGCCGCGGGCCCTCCTCGCGAGCTTGCGCAGCTCGTCGGCGGCGAGCAGCAAAGCGGCGGCGGGAAGCGGCGCGAGCCACGCGGTCGTCGGCGGTGGGGCGGTGCCGAACGCCCGCTGCCCGAGCGGAGTCCACACGATCGCGGCGAGCAGCGCGAGCTCCGCGGCGATCCCCCACCAGACGAGCGGGTTGGTGAACGCGCCGATGCGGCGGATGCTCCGCGAGGCGCTGCGGCAGGCGAACAGGTTGGCGACCTGCAGGATGACGATCGCCACCAGGCAGGCGGTCGTCGCCTGGCGGTAGAGCAGGCTCTCGGCGGGCAGCGGGGTTGCCCAGGACCACCCGCCGAGCCAGAGCACGAGGAAGTAGTTGCCCATCGCCGCGGCCGCCTCGATGATCCCGAGGAAGCCGTAGGCGCGGGCCAGCACGGCGCCGCTCAGCAGCCGCTCGGTTCGCCGCCGCGGCGGATCGAGCATGACCCGGGCGAGCGGCGGCTCGGCGCCGAGCGCGAGCGCGGGCAGGAGGTCGGTGCCGACGTCGACGGCGAGGATCTGCAGGATGGTGAGCGGCAGGGGAATGCCGAGCAGCGCGAAGCTCAGGAAGGGGACGATCTCCGGGACGTTGCTGGTGAAGATGTAGGTGATGAACTTCCGCACGTTGTCCCAGACCGCGCGACCCTCCTCGATCGCCGCCACGATGGTCGCGAAGTCGTCGTCGAGCAGCACGACCCGAGAGGCCTCCCGCGCCACGTCGGTGCCCGACCGCCCCATCGCCACGCCCACGTCCGCGGCGCGCAGCGCGGGAGCGTCGTTGACTCCGTCGCCGGTCACCGCGACGACGTCGCCGCGCTCCTTGAGCAGCCGGACGATGCGCAGTTTCTGCTCCGCCGAGGTGCGCGCGAAGATGGCCGCCGGCCGCCCGAGCAGGCGCATGAGGCTCGAGTCGGGAATCAGCGTGAGATCCTTGCCCTCCAGGATCGGAACGGACGGGTCCGTCGCCAGCCCGATCGCGTGCGCGACGGCCTGGGCGGTTCGCCGGTGATCGCCGGTCACCATGAACACGCGGATGCCGGCCCGCAGGCACGTGGTGGTCGCTTGCGCGACGCCGCGCCGCGGCGGATCGATGAAGGCGGCGAAGCCGAGGATCGTCAGGCCCCCCTCGAGCTCGTCCTCGGCCGGTGAAGGCCCCTCCACGCGCCGGCCGGCGAAGGCGAGCACGCGCAGGCCTTCGCCGGCGATCTCCTCCTCGGTACGGCGCAGCGCGGCGGTGACCTCGGCGTCGAGAGGCTCGGCGCCTCGGGCACCGAGATTCGCGATCGAGATCGGCAGCAGCGCCTCGAGGGCGCCCTTGGCGAGCACGATTCGCTCGCCGCCGATGCGGCAGAGCACCGACATGCGCCGCCGTTCGGAGTCGAACGGATTCTCGGCGAGGCGCTCGGCCGCCTCGCCCGGTGCGCCGGCCCCGGCCAACAGCGCCAGCTCCAGTGGATCACCGAGGCCGCTTCCCGCCGCCTGGTCCCAACGCGCATCGTTGCAATGCAGGAACGCGCGGAAGAGCAGCGGGTTGGTTGGCGCCACCGTGCCGGCCGCCGCTGCCGGGGGGAAGCTCCGCCCGCGGGAGACGATCCGGGCGAGGCTCATCCGGCCCTCGGTCAGCGTGCCGGTCTTGTCGGTGCAGATCGCCGTCGTCGCGCCCAGCGCCTCCACCGACGGCAGGTCCTTGATCAGCGCGTTACGCCTGGCCATGCGTTGACTCGCCATGGCGAGCGCCAGCGTGACGGTCGGCAGCAGGCCTTCGGGAACGTTCGCGACCAGGATGCCGATCGCGAACACGAAGCTCTCCCAGAACGTGCGCCCGATCGCCCGTCCGATCAGAAAGAAGGCGAAGCCGGTCGAGAGCGCGATCAGCGTGACGGCCTCGGTGAGGCGCTGGATCTCGCGCACGAGCGGCGCCGGCTCGATGCGCGCCTGCTGCGCGAGGCGGGCGATGTGGGCGAACTCCGTGTGGGACCCGGTGCCGACCACCACGGCCCGGCCGATTCCCGAGGCGATCGTGGTTCCGGCGAGCACCACGTTGCGGCTGTCGAGCAGCGGCCCGGTCGCGGCGGCGGTCGCGAGCGGCACGGGAGCCGCCTCGCCGGTGAGGGTGGCGTTGCAGACCTGCAGCCGGTGGCTCTCGATCACGCGGGCATCGGCGGGCACGAGGTCGCCTTCGGCGAGCACCAGCACGTCCCCCGGGACCAGGTCCTCGCGGCGAATCTCGATCTCGACGCCGCCGCGAATCACGCAGGCGCGATGGGGCAGGAGCCGCGCCAGGGCTTGCGCCGCCCGCGCCGCGCGCTCCTCCTGGAAGAAGCTGAACGCCCCGTTGACGACGATGACCGCGACGATCGCCCAAGCGAGCGGCCCCATCGCGCTCGCGGGGTCGATCTGCTGGCCGAGGAACGCGAGCGCCGCCGCCGCCCACAGCAGCAGCGCGAGGAAGTGGGCGAACTGGCGGAGCACCTTGGCGAGCAGCGGCGCGCGCTCGGGAGGCGGCGTCTCGTTGCGGCCGTGACGCTCGAGCCGCCCGCGGGCCTCGTCGGCGTCGAGGCCGGCGGGACCGGTGCCGAGCTGGCGGCACACCTCCTCGATGGAGAGGCGATGGAAGTCGAGAAGCGTCTGCGGCGGCGCGGAGTTCACTTCACGGACCGCGGATCCAGCGCGGTGCTAGAAGACGGCCTGGCTTCGCCCGGCGGCCGCTCTTCGCCGCGACCGAGCGCGGGGACCCGAGCGCCCCGCGCCCGCGGCGGGGCGGACGGTGAGCACGGCACAGCCGGCGCTGCGGATCACCTTCTCCGCGACGCTGCCGAGCAGCAGCCGGGAGAAGCCGCGTGTTCCATGCGTACCGAGCACCAGCAGGTCGGTGCGCCGATCCACGTTGTCGAGGATCACGGCGACGGCGAAGCCGTCCTGGACGGCGCCGCTGCAGCGAATGCCTCGCTTGCGGAAGCCGGCGAGCAGGGAATCGAGCTGCCGGCGAGCGAGCCGGCGCCGCTGCTCGTTGATCGAGACGACCTCGACGGCGCCGTACAGGTCGGCGGGCAGGATCGGCTCGAAGGCGTGGATCACCCGGATGCTCGCGCCGAGCGGAACGGCCAGCGCCGCCGCATAGCGGCTGGCCGCCTCGGAGGTCGGAGAGAAATCGGTCGCCAGAAGGATCCGTCGGATGCGCATGCGGTCCTATGGAGCACGGATCGTGCCGGACGTGCCAGAGCGGCGGCGGCGTGGCCGGTGGGCGGACCTTGCCGAGCGTGCGAAGCTCGACGCAGCGGGATTGCCGAGCGCCGGCAGGGCGAGCGGGGGATCCGGCGGCGGCGAGGTCTTGCGAGACCCTCAACCGCGCGCGCGGGTGCGCGCGCGTTGCTGCTCGACGGCGAGCGCGGGGCTGACCTCGACGCGATAGGGCGGGTCGGCCGCGCCGAGCGCGTGCAGGCCGTCGGGCAGAGCGGCGAGCTCGCGCCGGGCGCGCGCGCGGGCGGCGGGGAGCGTATCGCAACCCGCCGCCAGGCGCCGGCCGGCGCGCATCACCTCGACGAGCAGGCTCCGGCCCTCGATGGCCTCGTCGCGGCGGGCGATCACGTCGCCCACCGCCCGGCCCTCGTCGGAGCGGCGAAACACCTGCTTTCGACCCGGCAGGATGAGCTTTCCCGGCGACAGCTTGGTGCGCGGAGAGCCCGCGTACTCGACGAGCTTGTAGGCCATGTCGAGGTACGGAGCGTCGTCGGAGACTCCCATCCGGGTACCGACGCCGAAGCCTCGGAAGTCCGCGCCGCTGGCCACTAGCTCGGCCACGGCGTACTCGTCGAGGCTGCTGCTGGCGAACAGCTCGACGTGGCGCAGCCCGGCCTCGTCGAGCATCCGGCGCGCCGCGCTGCCGAGCTCGGCGAGATCTCCGGAGTCGAGGCGCAGCGCCGACACGTCGAAGCGATCGCCCATCTCGCGCGCGAGCCGGATCACCTTTTGCACCCCGGCGAGCGTGTCGTAGGTGTCGACGAGCAGCGTGGTCCCCGGATATCGCGCAGCGAAGGCGCGGAACGCCTCGCTCTCGTCCTCGTGGGCCTGGACGTAACTGTGGGCCATCGTGCCCGCGGTCGGGATGCCGTAAACCCGGCCCGCCAGCACGTTGGAGGTCGCGTCGACGCCGGCGATGAAGAACGCGCGCGCCGCCTTGAGTCCCGCGTCCGCACCGTGGATGCGCCGCAGGCCGAAGTCGACGATCCTGCGGCCCGCGGCGGCGCTCACCACGCGCGAGGCTTTCGAGGCGACCAGCGTCTGGAAGTGGACCTGGTTCATCACGAAGGTCTCGACGAGCTGCGCCTCGGGAAGCGGAGCGACGATCTCCAGCAGCGGCTCGCCGGCGAAGAGCGGCGTGCCCTCGGGCACGGCGAAGACATCGCCGTGGAAGCGGAACCGAGAGAGCCGATCGAGGAATCGCGTGGAGAACCCGCCGCACGCCTCGAGATAGGCGAGGCACTCCGGGCCGAAGCTCAGCTGCTCCAGGTAGCGCAGCGCGTCGTCGAGGCCGCAGGTGAGAAGGTAGTTACGGTTCTTCGGCAGCCGGCGCACGAACAGATCGAAGGTGGCGGTCTCCTCCAGGCCCTCATCGAGGTAGGCCTGGAGCATCTTGAGCTCGTAGAGGTCGGTGAGCAGCGCCGCATTGAGATCATCGACCCACGCGCTTTGCGACATCCTTCTCCTCTTCCTCGATGACGGCGCCGGCCGCCCGCATCTCGGCCAGCGCGCGATCACCGTCGCCCGGATGAGCTTCCACCGCGCGCGTGGCGGCGCGGATCAGGTGGACCGCGAAGCCCTCGCCGAGCGCGTCGAGCACCGTGGCGCGAATGCAGTAATCGAGCGCCAGACCGCCCACCCACAGGCGCCGCACGCCCTGCGCCCGCAGGCGAGCGGCGAGGTCGGTCCGGTCGAACGCGGAGTAGCCGTCGCGATCGGGATCGGCGCCCTTGCCGATGATCGGCGCACCGGGCGGAAGCTCGAGGGCGGGATGGAACTCCGCGCCGCGGGTATGCTGTACGCAATGCGGCGGCCAGGGGCCGCCGCGCTGCCGAAAGCTCGCGTGGCCGGCGGGGTGCCAATCGCGCGAGGCATAAACCGGAACCCCGGCACGGCGGGCCGCGGCGATCCAGCGGTTCGCCACCGGCACGACCGCATCGCCCTCGGGCACGGCGAGCGATCCCCCGGCACAGAAGTCATTCTGTACGTCGACGATGAGCAGCGCGTCCCCGGGTCGAAGGTGCGGCTCCACGACCCCCGAGTATCGCCCGCGGCGAGGCGCAGTCAAATCTCGGGCGCCGGCACGACGGCGAAAAGGGGTCGGGAGTCTTTTTTGCCAAGCAGCCTTCTGGGCGTTGCGAAAAAAGGTTCCCGACCCCTTTTTGAGCGGCGGTTAGCCCTTGATGCAGGCGAGCGGCTCGACCCTCGCGACCACGCGCGCGAGGCCCGCTCGATCGGCCGCCTCCGCCACCGCCCTCACGTCCTTGTAGGCGCCGGGGGCCTCCTCGGCGATGCCGCGGTACGACCGGCTGCGGACCAGGATGCCGCGGCCGGCGAGCTGCTCGACTAGGCTCCGGCCGCGCCAGCGCCGGAGCGCCTCGTGCCGGCTCATCGCCCGTCCGGCGCCGTGGCAGGCGGAGCCGAACGCCAGCTCCATGCCTCGCCGGGTGCCGACGAGCACGTAGGAGGCCGTGCCCATGGTGCCGCCGATCAGCACCGGCTGCCCGATCGGGCGCAGCGCCTCGGGAAGATCGGGGTGCCCCGGGCCGAAGGCACGGGTCGCTCCCTTGCGGTGCACGAACAGGCGCTTCACGGCGCCGTCGATCCGATGATCCTCGGCTTTGCACGTGTTGTGCGAGACGTCGTAGAGCAGCGGCAGGCGGCTGCCGGGAACGACCTCGGCGAACGCTTCGCGCACCAGATGGGTGATGATCTCGCGATTGGCGAGCGCGCAGTTGATGGCCGCTCGCATGGCGCCGAGATAGTCCCTGCCGAGCGGCGAGAGGATCGGGGCGCAGGCGAGCTCGCGGTCGGGAAGCGAGATGCCGTGCGCCGGCGCTTCGATCACCATGCGCTTCAAGAAATCGGTGCCGATCTGATGGCCGAGCCCGCGCGAGCCGCAGTGAATGCTGATCACCACGTCGCCAGCGTGGAGGCCGAACGCCTCGGCGGCGGGATCGAAGGTCTCGACCACCTGCTGCAGCTCGAGGTAGTGGTTGCCGGAGCCGAGCGTGCCCATCTCGTCGCGCTGGCGCTTCTTCGCCGCCGCCGAAACGCACCGCGGGTCGGCGCCGTGCATGCAGCCCCGCTCCTCCATGCGCTCGAGGTCGGCCGGGTCGCCGTAGCCTCGCTCTACGGCCCAGCGCGCGCCGCCGAGCAGCATGGCGTCCATCTCCTCGGGGTCGAGACGCAGCCGGCCGGTGCTGCCCACGCCTG
>JACPRU010000067.1 GCA_016189835.1 Deltaproteobacteria bacterium
GCATGGGCGAGGAGAGAAAAGCAGTCCGGCGGCCGAAAGACAAAGGCCGCTGAGAGAAGAACGGATCCTTTTCTTCCATCAGCAGCCCCGGGCGACCCCAGAGAGTCGCCGATCACGGTGCTCGTTGCCAAGCACCATCGTTGACGCTAGGACTCCGCGGCGGGCGAGTCAAGCGGAAAAACGCAGCGGAAAAGCATAGCGGAAAAACGTAGCCGAACGCGGAATCGCGGAATCGGAAAATCGCGTGCCGACGCGATGGATCCGCACGCGCAGCGATTGCCGCCGCACGCCACGGGACGGAGCCCGCGAGGAATGAGGTTCCGCACTTCGCGCGGTCGCGGCGGCTTCCGGTCGACCGTCCGGCGGGGTCAGTCCGACCGGCCGCCGGTCGGGGGCGCGGCGGCGACGAGGCCGGCATCTTCCGGGCGGCCGTCGCCGCCCGGCGCGGCGCCGTTCCTGTCGCGCTCCTTGCGCTGCGGCTTGCCGGCGGCGGGCGGCAGCGCGGCGACAGCCGCCGCCGTCGTCGCGGGGTGTCCGTTGCAGTCGAGGTAGGTGTACTCCTTCATCCCCGCCTCGTAGTCGTCGAGCACCTTGACGCCCTCGCTCGGCTTCAAGCGCCCCTCCTTGACCGCTCGCTCGACCTGCTCCTTCATCGACTTGATGAGCTCGCTCTCGTGGTATTGCACGTCGCCGAGCACCTGCGTGACCGTGCTGCCGGGGATGATCTCCTCGATGTAGTAGCCGCCGGGCTCGGTGGGGTCGAGGAAGCAGTGGATCTCGGTCGAGCGGCCGAACAGATTGTGCAGGTCGCCCATGATGTCCTGGTAGGCGCCGATCAGGAAGATGCCGATGTAATAAGGCTCGCCGGGGCGCAGCGGGTGCAGCGGCAGGGTCTCGCGCACGTCCTTGACGTCGATGAACTTCGAGATCTTGCCGTCCGAATCGCAGGTGATGTCGACCAGCGTCGAGGAGCGCGAGGGCAGCTCGTTCAGGCGGTGGATCGGCATGATCGGGAACAGGTGGCCGATCGCCCAGTGATCGAGCAGCGACTGGAAGACCGAGAAGTTGCAGAGGTACTGGTCGGAAAGCTGGGTCTCGAGCGCCTCGAGCTCCTCGGGCCATTCGTCGTCGGGCTTACGCAGCGCGACGATGCCCCGACAGATCTCCCAGAACAGCGTCTCCACGGTCGCCTTGTCGTCGAGCGTCAGGTAGCCGTGGACGAACAGCGACTGCGCCTGGTCCTTCTGCTCGAGCGCGTCGTGGTAGGCCTCGAGCGGGTACATGGTGGCGAGGTTCTTGTGGATCTCGCGTAGCCCGGCGACGACCTCGTGCTCCTTGCGCTCCGAGGGCGGCGGCACCGCCGGCACCTCGCTGCCCTTCTCGATCGAGCCGAACACCTGCACGACCAGCACCGAGTGGTGGGCGACGATCGCGCGGCCGCTCTCGGTGACGATGTCGGGGTGGCGGACCTGCTCGTTCTCGCAGACCTTCTGGATCGCCAGGACGACGTCGTCCGTGTATTCCTTGAGGCCGTAGTTCGTCGAGCTGTCGAACACCGAGCGGCTGCCGTCGTAGTCGACGCCGAGGCCGCCGCCCGCGTCGATGTACTTGATCGACAGGCCGCCCTTCTGGAGCTTGGCGTAGATGCGCGCGGCCTCGGTGACCGCCTGGCGAATCGCGCGGATGTCGGAGATCTGCGAGCCGATGTGGAAGTGCAGTAGATGGAAGCAGTGCAGCCAGCCCTCGGCGCGGAGCAGCTCCACGGCGGCGAGCAGGTCGGCGGTGGAGAGGCCGAACTTCGCGTGGTCGCCGCTCGACGCCTCCCATTTGCCGCGGCCCTTGGAGCGCAGGCGCACGCGGATGCCGAGATCGGGCTCGACGCCGAGCTCGCGCGCCACCAGCAGGATCTGGCGCAGCTCCGAGAGCTTCTCGACCACGAGGATCACCCGCTTGCCGAGCCGCTTGCCGGCGAGCGCCATGCGCACGAACAGCGGGTCCTTGTAGCCGTTGCAGATGATCAGGCGCTCCGAGCCGCTCACCATCGAGAGCGCCGCGAACAGCTCCGGCTTGCTGCCCGCCTCGATGCCGAACTGATACGGCGCCCCGGCATCGAGGATCTCCTCGACCACCTCGCGGAGCTGGTTCACCTTGATCGGGAACACGCCCTGGTACTGGCCCTGGTAGCCGAGCTCGGCGATCGAGCGGCGGAACGACTCGTTGATCTCCTCGACGCGGTTGCGCAGCAAATCCTGGAAGCGCAGCACGAGCGGCAGCCGCAGGCCGCGCCGCTCCGCCTCCTTCACGACGTGGACGATCTCGACCGCACCGCCCTTGTCCTTCAGCGGCGAGACGGTCACGTTGCCCTGGTTGTTGATGTCGAAGTACTTGATGCCCCAGCGACGCACGTTGTAGGTCTTCAGTGCATCGCGTTTGCTCCACGGGGTCTCGAGCGAGATCATCGACGTCGCCGAGATAGCGCTTCGCACCCCGCGTGTAAACCGCGCGGGTACGAAAATCGTCCGACGCACGACCAGCGTCGGGCCACGCGTCCTCGGCTCACGCGTCGATCAGACGGCGACCTGCGGCCGGTACTCGTCGAAGCGCCGTCGCAGCACGTCGGAGATCTCGCCGAGCGTCACGCAGCGGCGCACGGCTTCGATGAGGAACGGCATCAGGTTGTCGCGGCCGGCGGCGGCGCGGTCGAGCGCCTCCATCGCCGTCGCAGCACGCTGCGCGTCGCGCCGCGCGCGCACGGCGCGCACGCGGGCCTTCTGTTCCTCCTCGAGCCTGGGATCGATGCGCAGGATGTCGGTCGGCGCCGCCTCCGACTCGACGAACTCGTTGACGCCGACCACGATCTCCTTCTTCTTCTCGACGTCCTGCTGGAAGCGGTAGGCGGCGTTCTGGATCTCGCGCGCCTGGAACCCGGCCTCGATCGCCCGCACCGCGCCGCCGATCTTGTCGATGCGCGCGAGGTAGTCTTCCGCTCGCCTCTGGATCTCGTCGGTCAGGCTCTCCACGTAGTAGCTGCCCGCCAGCGGATCGATGGTGTCGGCCGCACCCGACTCGTAGGCCACCACCTGTTGCGTGCGCAGCGCGAGCTTCGCGGAGGACTCGCTGGGGAGCGCCAACGCCTCGTCCCTGGAGTTGGTGTGCAGGCTCTGCGTGCCGCCGATCACCGCGGCGAGCGCCTGCACGGTGACCCGCACGACGTTGTTGTCGGGCTGCTGCGCGGTCAGCGTCGAGCCGGCGGTCTGCGAGTGGAAGCGCAGCATCCAGCTCTTCGGCTGCCGGGCGGCGAAGCGCTCGCGCATGATCTTCGCCCACAGCCGGCGCGCGGCGCGGAACTTGGCGATCTCCTCGAAGAAGTCGTTGTGCACGTTGAAGAAGAAGGAGAGGCGGGAGGCGAAGTCGTCGACGCCCTGTCCGGCGGCGATCGCCGCCTCGACGTAGGCGATGCCGTTGGCGAGCGTGAACGCCACCTCCTGCGCGGCGGTCGAGCCGGCCTCGCGGATGTGGTAGCCGCTGATCGAGATCGTGTTCCAGTTCGGCACGCGCTCGGTGCAGAACGCGAAGACGTCGGTGATGATGCGCATCGACGGCCCGGGCGGATAGATGTAGGTGCCGCGCGCGATGTACTCCTTGAGCACGTCGTTCTGGATCGTGCCGTTCACCTTGTCCCACGGCACGCCCTGCTGCTCGGCGACCGCCAGGTAGAGCGACAGGAGGATCGCCGCCGTCGCGTTGATCGTCATCGACGTCGACACCCGGTCGAGCGGGATGCCGTGCAGCAGCCGCTCCATGTCCTCGAGCGAGTCGATCGCGACGCCTACCCGGCCGACCTCGCCGACGGCGCGCGCGTGGTCGGAGTCGAGGCCCATCTGGGTCGGCAGGTCGAAGGCGACCGACAGCCCGGTCGTGCCCTGCGACAGCAGGTAGTGGTAGCGGCGGTTCGACTCCTCGGCGGTGCCGAAGCCGGCATATTGGCGCATCGTCCAAAAGCGCCCGCGGTACATGGTCGGCTGCACGCCGCGCGCGAAGGGATACTCGCCGGGGAATCCGGCGTCGCGCAGGTAGTCGTGGCCGGCGACGTCGGCCGGCGTGTACAGACGCTTCACCTCGATGCCCGAGCTGGTCTCGAATCTCTCGCGCCGCTCGGGGCTCTTCTTCAACGTCTGGTCCACCGCGCGCGCTTGCCAGGCGGCGCGTGCCTCGTCGATCTCGCGGGGATCGTTCATGACCCGGCGAGCGTAGGACGCTCGGTGGGAGGAGTCAAAGGGGTACGCGGCGGGATGCGATCAGCGGCCTCGCCGCGGCTGCTGCTGGGTCACGCAATGGCAGGCGCCGAGTCCCCACACCAGATCGGTCGCCGGGATCGGCGCGATCCTGCGTCCCGGAAAGAGCCGGGCCAGGGTTTCGCAGGCGATCTCGTCGCGCGGGTGATCGAAGACCGGGACCAGCACGGCGCGGTTGCCGACGTAGAAGTTCGCGTAGCTCGCCGGCAGCCGGCGGCCCTCGTGGTAGAGGGGTGGCGGGGTCGGCAGCTCGACGATCTCCAGGGGGCGACCGCGCTCGTCACGAGCCGCCCTCAGACGCCGCAGGTTGTCCTGCAAGGCGCGGTAGTTCTCGTCCGCGGGATCCGGCTCCGCCGCGGCCGCCACCGTCGTCGCGGCGACGAAACGGGCGAGGTCGTCGACGTGGCCGTCGGTGTCGTCGCCGGCGACGCCGTCGCCGAGCCAGACGACGTGGCGCACGCCGAGATACTCTTCGAGGTGCCGTTCGATGTCCTGCCGCGAGAGCGTCGGATTGCGGTTGCCATTCAGCAGGCACGACTCGGTGGTGAGCAGCGTGCCGCGGCCGTTGACGTCGATCGAGCCGCCCTCGAGCACGATGCCGGGCTCGAAGCGGCGAAGCCGCAGCGTCTCGTTGATCCGCTCGGGCACGCGATCGTCGAGGTCGTAGGGAGGATACTTGCCGCCCCAGGCGTTGTAGCGCCAATCGGTCATCGCCACCGTGCCCCGGCCGTCGACGACGAAGATCGGTCCATGATCGCGCACCCAGGCGTCGTTGGTGGGGATACGGAAGAAGCGCACGTTCGGGCTCTCGCAGCCGCCCGCGCGCAGCGCCCGGCGCGCCGAGGCCTCGAGCTCGTCGCTGCCGGCGAGGATGCGCACCTCCTCGTACTCGTGCAGCACGGCCACCATCGCGGCGAAGACCGCCGGCACCGGCTCGAGCTTCCCGGGCCAGGTCTCGGGGTTGTGGGGCCACGAGATCCACGTCGCCTCGTGCGGCTCCCACTCGGCCGGCATGCGGTAGCCGAGCGCGCGCGGCGTCATTCGTCGAGCAGCCGCCGCGTGATCGGCGCGTAGGCGTCGATGCGGCGGTCGCGCAGGAAGGGCCAGTTCGTCCGTACCTCGTCGATGCGCCCGAGATCGCAGCGGACGATCAGCGTCTGCTCGCGGTCGGTGGCGGCGCGCGCCAGCACGCGGCCGAACGGATCGGCGACGAAGGAGCTGCCCCAGAAGGTCAAGCTGCCTTCTCGCCCGACGCGATTCACGGCCGCGACGAACACCCCGTTGGCGATCGCGTGGGCGCGCTGCACCGTCTCCCAGGCGTCGCGCTGCGATTCGTCGACCGCGGCCTGCTGGCCGTCGAGCCAGCCGATCGCCGTCGGATAGACCAGGATCTCGGCGCCGGCGAGCGCCGTCAGCCGCGCACCCTCGGGGAACCACTGGTCCCAGCACACCAGCGCGCCGATCTTCGCGTGCCGCGTCGGGTGGCTGCGAAAGCCCAGGTCGCCGGGCGTGAAGTAGAACTTCTCGTAGTAGAGCGGGTCGTCGGGAATGTGCATCTTGCGGTACTTGCCGGCGATCTTGCCATCGACGTCGAGCAGCACGGCGGTGTTGTGGTAAACCCCGTCGGCGCGCTTCTCGAACAGCGAGGCAACGACGACGATGCGCTCGTCGCGGGCCACCTTGGCGAGCGCCTGCGTGGTCGGCCCGGGGATCGGCTCGGCCAGCCGGAACAGCGCGACGTCCTCCTTCTGGCAGAAGTAGCGGGAGCGGAAGAGCTCCTGCAGGCAGACCACCTGCGCACCGTCGCGTGCCGCCCCCCGCACCCGCCCGATCGCTTTCTCGAGGTTCTCCTTCGGCTTCTCCCCGCAGCTCATCTGCACGAGCCCGAGGGTCACCACGCGATCGGACTTCACAGGCCTCATCGAAGGCAGTCTTGTAGCGGTTTCCAGGGCGATAAGGAACGTTCGACAGTTCGACAGGCTCGGAACGCGGGCTCCACGGGAAGGCCGCGCACCGAGGGCTCGGCACCTCGGCGTGGGGAGCGGGGTGGTCTCGCGGCGAATCCAGGTGAGCTCGGATGGGACCGCGCCGCCGTCTTTCACGGCGCGAATGGCCCCGTGAAGCAACGAGCCTGCCGAGCCGCGAGACCACCCCGCTCCCCGCGCCGAGCCGATGGGGGTGGCGCAGGGGCGCGCGGCACGGCGGCGAGCGGCTTCAAGACTTCATGGCGAGGAACAGCTTGGTCAGACTCTCCTTCGCGTCGCCGAACAACATCATGCACTTCTCGTTGAAGTAGAGCTCGTTGTCGACGCCGGCGAAGCCCGGCCGCATGCTGCGCTTCAGCACGATGATCGACTTCGCGCGATCGACCTCGAGGATCGGCATTCCGTAGAGCGGGCTCGACTTGTTGCTGCGCGCCGCCGGGTTGGTCACGTCGTTCGCGCCCACCACCAGCGCCAGGTCGGCCTCGGGGAAGTAGGGGTTGATCTGCTCCATCTCCCAGAGCTGATCGTAGGGCACGTCGGCCTCGGCGAGCAGCACGTTCATGTGCCCGGGCATGCGCCCCGCCACGGGATGGATCGCGTACTTGACGTCGATGCCGCGCCTGCCGAGCAGCCGCGCGAGCTCGGCGACGCCGTGCTGCGCCTGCGCGACGGCCATGCCGTAGCCCGGCACGATGATCACCGAGCGTGCGCCGTCGAGCAGCCCCGGCACCTCGTCGGGCACGATCGAGCGCACCGTGCCCTTGAGCTCGTCGGCCACCCCCGCGGCCTGCGGCTCCACCTTGCCGAACGCCCCGAACAGCACGTTGGCGGCCGAGCGATTCATCGCCCGACACATGAGGAGGGAGAGCAGGAAGCCCGACGTGCCGTCGAGGGATCCGGTGATGATCTGGATCTTGTTCATCAGCACGAAGCCCATCGACGCGTCGGCGAGCCCGGCATACGAGTTCAGCAGGGCGATCACCACCGGCATGTCGGCGGCGCCGATCGGCACGACCAGCAGGAAGCCGAACAGCAGCGCCGCCGCCACCATGACGAAGAACAGCGCCGTCGCCGAGGGCACGAACACGAGCGTCACCGCCAGCGCGATCATGCCGCCGAACAGCGAGAGGTTCGACACGTTCTGCCCCCGGTAGGTGATCGGACGACCCGGCAGCAGCTCCTGCAGCTTGGCCGCCGCCATCAAGCTGCCCGTGAACGTCAGGCCGCCGATCATCACCTCGAGGCTGATCGCCGTCATCTTCACCGTCTCCAGGTCGCCGCCGTGGCGCACGTACTCGGAGACGCCGATCAGGGTCGCGGCCAGCGCGCCGAGCGAGTGCGACAGCGCGGTCCGCTGCGGCACGGCGGTCATCGGGATCTGCAAGCCGATCGCGCCGCCGACGAGCGATCCGACGACGAGGCCGAAGACGATCCAGCCGTAGGCGACGATCTCGGGGTGGAAGAGCGTCCCGGCGATCGCCAGCACCATGCCGAACTCGGCGAGGAACATGCCGCGGCGCGCGTAGCGCGGCGAGCTCAAGCCCTTCAGGCCGAGGATGAAGAGAAACGCGGAGACGATGTAGAAGTAGCGCAGCGCGTGAGCGGCGAGCGCCTCCCGGGAATGCGCGGCGGCTCCCGAGGTGCCGTAGACGACCAGCGCGGCGACGACGGCGGCGACCAGGACGCCGAACACGAGCAGCATCAACCGCTCCTGCCGCCGCTCCGCCTCGCCTTCCTCGCCGCTCTTCTTGAACATCTTCAGCATGCGGTCGGTGATCAGGAAGCCGCCGGCCACGTTGGTCGACGAGCAGGCGACGGCGATCGTGCCGAGCACCGTGCTGAGCGTGTCGTACTGCGCGCCGGTGACCAGCAGCGAGCCGATCAGCGAGATGCCCGAGTTCGCGTTGGTCGCCGACATGAGCGGCGTGTGCAGCAGCGGCGGGACCCGGGTGATGACGTGATACCCGAGGAACCCCGCGAGTATGAAGATGTAGAGGCCGACCTCCAGCTCGGTCGTCATCGCCAGGACCTCCCGCGAAATCGGCCCCGCGGCGACCGCCCCGGACGCCGGACGAGGCATGCGGTTGTAGCGCCGGCGCGCGAGCGAACGCAATCCGGCCAGAGGGAAGGGAGCGGCCAGCGGAGGCGCGAGGGGCGGGCGGGGACGAGGCTACTCGAGAACGACCAGGACCTCGCCCGACTCGACGGCCTGCCCGGGCTGGACGCGGACTTCCTTCACCTCGCCCGCGCCCTGGCTCTTGATCTCGTTCTCCATCTTCATCGCCTCGATCACCAGCAGGCCTTGCTTCGCGTTCACGCGGTCCCCCGCGCCGACGAGCACGGCGATGACCTTCCCCGGCATCGACGCCTTGACCTCGCGACGTCCCGTCACCTCCGCGCCGCCGCGCGCCGCCGCCCGTCGGGCCCGCTCTTCGCTGAGCAGGCGGAAGCGGAAGCGGCGATTGTCGAGCAGGACGTCGAAGTCGTCGCCCGTGCGCGACAGGCTGACCTCGTAGTTCTTGCCCTCGATCAGCAGCGACAGGCCGCCCTTCAGGCGCCGGGCGTCGATGGTCTGCTCGACGCCGTCCGCGCGCACCCGGTACAGCGACGGTCCCGCCGGCTCGATCTCGATCGAGGCTTCACGGCCCTCCAGCTTGGCGACGAATGTGCGCGGCATCTCGGGGCGTCAGCTCCGCAGGGCGTCGCGGCGCGCGGCGGCCCGCCATCGGGAGCTCGGCGCCGCGGCCGGCGCCGGACTCCCGGTGGCGCCGTCGCCGTCGAGCGCGGCGATCGCCGCCGCCGCGACGGCGATCTGCTCGAGGCCCTCGGCCCCGGCCGGCAGGCCCTTCCACTCCTGCTGGATGAAGCGGGTGTCGAAGTCGCCGGCGAGAAAGCGCGGATGGCGCAGGATCCAGCGGTGGAACTCGATGTTGGTCGTCGGTCCGTGGATGACGTACTCGGACAGCGCGCGCTCCATGCGGGCGATCGCCTCGTCGCGCGTGGCGCCCCAGGCGACGAGCTTGGAGATCATCGGGTCGTAGTGGATCGAGACCTCGAAGCCCTCGTACACGCCGCTGTCGTTGCGCACGCCGAGGCCGCCCGGCTCGCGCAGGCGCGTGATCCTTCCCGGCGCCGGCAGGAAGTCGTTCTCGGGGTCCTCGGCGTAGACCCGGCACTCGATCGCCCAGCCGCGCTGCCGGACGTCCGCCTGACGAAACGGCAGCGGCACGCCGCAGGCGATCTCGATCTGCGTGCGCACCAGGTCGATCCCGGTCACCATCTCGGTGATCGGATGCTCGACCTGGATGCGGGTGTTCATCTCCAGGAAATAGAAGTTGCGCCGCGAATCGACCAGGAACTCGATCGTGCCGGCGCCGACGTAGCCGACGGCCTTCGCCGCCTGCGCGGCGACCTGGCCCATTGCCTCGCGCGTCTTCGCGTCGAGCGCCGGAGACGGAGACTCCTCGATCACCTTTTGGTGCCGCCGCTGGATCGTGCACTCGCGCTCGTAGACGTGCACCACGTTGCCGTGGGTGTCGCCGAGCACCTGGACCTCGACGTGGCGAGGCGAATCGACGAAGCGCTCGACGTAGATGCGGTCGTCGCCGAACGCGCTCTTCGCCTCGCTGCGCGCGGCGCGCGACGCGGCGCGGATCTCGCCCTCCGCGGAGACCAGGCGCATGCCCTTGCCCCCGCCGCCGGCCGCCGCCTTGAGCATCACCGGGAAGCCGATCTTCGCGGCGGCCGCGACCACCTCTTCCTCGCTGTCGAGCGTGCCGCCCGAGCCCGGCACCACCGGCACCCGGGCGGCGATCATGCGCTTGCGCGCCTCGACCTTGTCGCCCATGGCGTCGATCGCCGCCGGAGAGGGCCCGATGAACACCAGGCCGGCGTCGGCGCAGGCCTGCGCGAAATGCGCGCGCTCGGAGAGAAAGCCGTACCCCGGGTGGACCGCCTCGGCGCCCGAGCGCCGGGCGACGTCGAGCAGCTTCTCCACCGCCAGGTAGCTCTCGCGCGACGGCGGCGGGCCGATCGGGTACGCCTCGTCGGCCATGCGCACGTGCAGCGCCTCGCGGTCGGCCTCGGAGTAGACCGCGACGGTCTTCGCGCCGAGCTCGCGGCAGGCGCGGATCACGCGCACCGCGATCTCGCCGCGGTTGGCGATCAGGACTTTCCGGAACATGGGCCCGGGTCGCAGGTGAGAATCGTCACAAGGGGATGTTCCCGTGCTTCTTCGCGGGATTCCTGTCGCGCTTGTTTTGCAGCATCTCGAGCGCGCGGATCAGCCGCGGGCGCGTGTCCTCGGGCATGATGATGTCGTCGATGTAGCCGAGCTCGGCGACCTTCCAGGGGTTGGCGAACTTGTGGCGGTACTCGTCGACGAGCTTCACCCGCTCCTGGTCGGGCTGCTTCGCCTTGCGGATCTGGTCGCTGAAGATGATGTTCACCGCGCCGTCCGGGCCCATGACGGCGATCTCCGCGCCGGGGTAGGCGTAGTTGATGTCGCCGCGGATGTGCTTGGAGGACATGACGTCGTATGCGCCGCCGTAGGCCTTGCGGGTGATCACGGTGACCTTCGGCACCGTCGCCTCGCAGTAGGCGTAGAGCAGCTTCGCGCCGTGGGTGATGATGCCGCCGTACTCCTGCGCGGTGCCGGGGAGGAAGCCCGGCACGTCGACGAACGTGACCAGCGGAAGGTTGAAGCAGTCGCAGAAACGGACGAAGCGCGCCGCCTTGATCGAGGCGTCGATGTCGAGGCAGCCGGCGAGGTGCGCCGGCTGATTGGCGACGACGCCGACCGCCCGCCCGCCGAGCCGCGCGAAGCCGACGAGGATGTTCTCGGCGTACTCGCGCTGCACCTCGAAGAAGTAGTTCTCGTCGACCACGGAGGTGACGAGCTCCTTCATGTCGTAGGGCTTGTTCGGATTGTCCGGGATCAGCGAGTCGAGCGCCTCGTCGCGCCGATCGGGATCGTCGTCGTTGGGGACGATCGGCGGATCCTCGAGGTTGTTGCTCGGCAGGAAGGAGAGCAGCTCGCGGATCATCGCCAGGCACTGCTTCTCGTCGGGCGCGGCGAAGTGGGCGACGCCGCTCTTGGTGTTGTGCGCGTGGGCGCCGCCGAGATCCTCCTTGGTCACCTCCTCGTGAGTCACCGTCTTGATGACCTCCGGACCGGTGATGAACATGTAGCTCGACTTCTCGACCATGAAGATGAAGTCGGTGATCGCGGGGGAGTAGACCGCGCCGCCCGCGCACGGGCCCATGATCGCCGAGATCTGCGGCACGACGCCGCTCGCCAGGACGTTGCGCAGGAAGATGTCGGCGTAGCCGGCGAGGCTCACCACGCCCTCCTGAATGCGCGCGCCGCCCGAGTCGTTGAGGCCGATCACCGGCGCGCCGGTCTTCATCGCCAGGTCCATGACCTTGACGACCTTCTCGGCGAACGCTCCCGAGAGGCTGCCGCCGAAGACCGTGAAGTCCTGCGAGAACACGTAGACCAGGCGGCCGTCGACCTTGCCGTAGCCCGTGACCACGCCGTCGCCGAGCACCTTCCGCTCCTCCATTTCGAAATCGGTGCAGCGGTGGGTCTTGAACTTGTCGACCTCGACGAACGTGCCGGGGTCGAGCAGGGCCTCGACGCGCTCGCGGGCGGTGAGCTTTCCGGCCTCGTGCTGCTTGCGGATGCGCTCGACGCCGCCGCCGAGCTCGGCCTCGCGGCTGCGTCGAGCGAGCTCCTCCAGGTTCTCTTTGATGCCCATCGTGGCCCGCGGCTCTCCCGGCGCGAAGCTCCGTGATTATGCTACGGAAGCCGCGTTTTCAAGGCGGCTTGGTGGAGGCCACGTCGTGATAGGCGACCCGGTCGCCGACCGCCAGGCGGTGCGCCGCGGCGAAGCCCGCGTTCACCTCGAGCACGGCGCGGGAGGAAGCGCGGACGTCGATCGGCGCGAGCGAGAAGGGCTCGGCGTCGGCGTGAATGCCGGCGATCCGGCCGTCGCTCCCGATGAAGATCAGGTCCAGAGGGATCGACGTGTTCTTCATCCAGAAGGCGTGCGGACGTTCCTCCGCGAAGACGAACAGCATGCCGTGGTCGGGGTCGAGGCGGTGGCGGTACATGAGCCCGCGAGCTTGGCCGTCCGGCGTGTCCGCGACCTCGACGAACACGCGGACGGGCTCGCCGTCGCGCGGATGCAGCGCGACCGCCGCGCGGCGCTCGCGGCAGGCGCCGAGCGCGGGCAGAGCCGCGACCAGCGCGGCCAGCAGCGCCAGCCTCGGTTGCAACGCTCCCCGGCGTGGTCTACCTAAGCGCGAAGGATTCATCCCGGAGGACGCATGGCCACGGCAATCCTATTCAGCCTCTGCCTGCTCGCAGCGCTCGGGCTGTTCTTCTACCAGATCTGGGGGCGCTTCAACCTGCTGCGCGCCGCGCAGCCCGCCGCGCGCTTCGACCGCATCCCCGAGCGCATCCGCGCCGTGCTCGTCTACGCCTTCGGCCAGAAGAAGTTCGTGCGCCCCGAGGCGTCGATCGTTCGCGAGCAGACCGCCGGCTGGATGCACTTCTTCATCTTCTGGGGCTTCACGGTGCTCGGGCTCCAGGTGGTCACGCTGTTCGCCCGCGCGTACAGCCCGGGCTTCTTCCTGCCGCTGCTCTCGCCGCACCTGCTCGGCGGGCCGGTGCTCTTGCTCGAGGACCTGCTCGAGGCCGCCGTGCTGGTCGCGCTCGGCGTCGCCTTCACCCGCTGGCTGGTGACGCGGCCGAGCCGCCTGTTCGGCTACGCGCCGGCCGAGGATCGCCTGCGCAGCCATTCGCACTGGGAGGCGTACCTGATCCTCTCGTGCATCGGCATCATCATGTGCGGCGGCTTGCTCTACAACGCCGGACGCTACGTGGGCCTGCCCGGCGACGCCGAAGCCGCCGCGGAGATCACCTGGGAGCCGGTCTCGCGCCTGCTCGCCGCGGCGATCGGCGGCGCCTCCCCCGACACCGCGCTCGCGCTCTCCGCCCTCGGCTGGTGGGCGCACAATCTGGCGGTCCTCGTGCTGCTCAACTTCCTGCCCGTCGCCAAGCACTTCCACGTCATCACCTCGCTGCCGAACGTGTTTTTCAAGAAGCTCGAGCCGACCGGCGCGCTGTCGAAACAGGACCTCGAAACCGCCACCCGCTACGGCACCTCGCGCATCGATCACTTCGACTGGAAGCAGGTGCTCGACATGTTCAGCTGCACCGAGTGCGGTCGCTGCTCGTCGCAGTGCCCGGCGACCGCCAGCGGCAAGCCGCTCGCTCCCCGCCAGCTCATGCTCGATCTGCGCGATTATCTCTACGCGCACCAGGCCGAGGTGATCGAGAAGCGCGTCCACGCCCGCTCGAGCGGCGACGGAGCCGAGCCGGCCGAGGTCGGCGAGAACATCGTCGGCCCGGTGATTCGAGACGAGACGCTGTGGTCGTGCAACGTCTGTCGCGCCTGCGAAGAGGCTTGCCCGGTGCTGATCGAGTACGTCGACAAGATCGTCGACATGCGCCGCCATCTCGTGCAGGAGGAATCGCGCTTCCCCGGCGAGCTGAATCGCGTCTTCAAGAACATGGAGACGCAGTCGAACCCCTGGGGCATCGATGCCGAGAAGCGCTTCGAGTGGGCCGACGGCCTCGACGTGCCGACGCTCGAGACCAATCCGGCACCCGAGTACCTCTACTACGTCGGCTGCGCGGGCGCCTTCGACGACCGCAACAAGAAGACCACTCAGGCCTTCGCCCGCGTTCTGAAGAAGGCGGGCGTCAACTTCGCGTGCCTCGCCAAGCAGGAGCTCTGCAACGGCGAGACCGCGCGGCGACTCGGCAACGAGTACCTCTACCAGACGATGGCGCAGATGTGCGTCGAGGGGCTGAACGCCGCTCCGACCCGCAAGGTGCTGGTCAACTGCCCGCACTGCTTCAACACCATCAAGAACGAGTTCCCGCAGTTCGGCGGCCAGTACGAGGTCATCCACGCCGCCGAGTTCGTGAAGCAGCTGATCGCCGCCGGGAAGCTCGCGATCGACGGCAGCTTCGGCAAGAAGACCGCCTATCACGACTCCTGCTACTACGGCCGGTTCAACGACGTGTACGACGAGCCGCGGGAGGTGCTCGCCCGGTCCGGCGCCGGCCTCGTCGAGATCGAGCGCCACAAGCACTTCGCCATGTGCTGCGGCGCCGGCGGCGGCCGCATGTGGATCGAGGAGGATCCCGACAAGCGCGTGAACCTGCTGCGCACCGAGCAGGCGCTCGCGGCCGACCCCGAGGCGATCGCCATGTCCTGCCCGTTCTGCATGACGATGCTCTCCGACGGGATCAAGGCCAAGGACCTCGAGGAGAAGGTCCAGACGCTCGACGTCATGGAAATCGTCGATCGCGTCACGGCGGCGTCCAAGAGCTAGGACTAACGAGCCGCCGCGCTCGAGCGGACCCGTGTGATCGGGCGCGTCCCGGCTCAATCGCCGACGACGACGAGCGTGCCGTGGACGCCGTCGTCGGCCGTGGCCTCGAAGCGCTTGGGGACGCGGAGGCGGCGGAGGTCGGGAGCGGGGACGCCGCTCTGCTCGAGCTCGGCGCGCTCCCGCTCGTCGAGGGCTCGTTCGAAGACGATCTCCTCCTCGTCGATCCGCTTCACTTCGCCGACGTCCGGCAGCGTGTCGCCGAGGCGGATCTCTTGCGAACGTCCGCGTGCGTCGACGACCGCCGCGGTGTCTCGCCGGGAGCCGGTGCCGAGGTAGGAGACCTGCGCCCGGGAGACACCGGCCGTCGCCGTGGCGATCGCGAGCGCGGCCACTGACCATCGTCGTCGGTTCATCGTTCCCTCACTGTGCCCTGGTGGATCAGTCGGAATCGACCGTCCCGGGAATCTCGGTCATCGGGCCGGGCTGGGATGGCAACGCGCTCCGGCACGGGGTGCTGGACTGGACGCGGTTGCTCACCAGGTGGAAGTGGATCGGCGCGAGAGTGCCGCGAAACGGCCCCGCGGAATAGGCGCTGACCTCGTGGATGAGCTTGCCGTCCTGCTCGACGAAGCGATTGATGGCGCGGGGCAGGGCCACGGATGCGGCGTACGAGGTGTGCTGGCCGGTCGAGCTGTCGACGACGTCGGGCGACGCGTGGATCAGCACGTACTGGCTCTGGTCCTGGACGGCGACGAACCGGAAGTGCTGGGCGAACGACAGGCCCGGAACCGTGTAGTGGGGGTTGTTCCACTGCACCCGCGCGTGGGCAGGGGTCTCGGTCGACGGTCCAAAGAGGTCCTGGCGGCCGTCGCCGTTCAGGTCGCGTTGCTCGGGAGTGCGCCCGACCACGTTGTAGAGCGCGTCGAGGTAGCAATCGTAGTCGCTCGAGTTGCCGACGCTGAAGAGCTGCGGCTCGTAGAGGTCCTTGCCGCCGAACAGGATGGCGTCGCTCTCGGTGAAGTCTTCGGCGGTGAACGGCCCGCGGAACGCGACCAGCACCGACAGATCGGTGATCTTCACGGGAATCGGGCTCTCCTGGAAATCGAAGGACAGCGGCTGGAACTCGCGGGTCAGCGTGATCTCTTGCGGCCGCGAGACCGCGTAGCTGACGGGGCCGCCGACCGCGTAGCCGGGATAGAGCAGGGGATCGACGTACGGCTCCGTGCGGTAGCGAACGATCGCCTGAATCGTGCCGGCGCCCGCCTCTCCGATCACGCTCGTGTTGCGCACCTTCAGCTTGATCGCGTTGAACGTGCCCGAGCCGTCGGAATAGGGCGCGACCATGTAGGCGAACTGGTCCGGCGCGGCGATCTCCAGCCGGCCGCGGAAGAAGAAATCGAGCAGGCCGGCGCTGTAGCCGACGGCGCGCGGGAGCAGGATCGCCTGGGCGGCGTCGAAGTTGAAGCGGTTGAGCGAATAGCGGCGCAACAACGAGCGGAGCGAGAGGTCGCGGGTGAAGATCGAGTAGGTGGCGGCACGCGGGTTCCGGCCCATCGCGCTGACGTAGCGGTCTTCGAACGGCGTGCTGATGAACGTCATCTTGCCGGTCAGCGTGCTGCCGGGAAGCAGCGACTGCATGTCTTCCTCGACCAGCTCGGCGCCGGTTCCGTCCGGAGAAGGAAAATTCGGTGCCGGCAGGAGCGCGTCCGGGGGGCCCAGGAAATTCGTCCCCTCGCTGACGAAGCTGCGGTTGGAGAACTCGGCCACACCCCGGCCGCGTTCGTCATCCCAGTAGTCGCGGAGATGGGGAAGGGACACCAGAGGGTAGCCGGTGTAGTCGAGGCCGTCCGCGTTGGCCTCGACGTATTCCTCGTAGAGGCTCTTCGGTCCCAGTAGCCCCAACGTCGCCGGGCACTTCAGGCCGGCGTGCGAGTCGTTGCGCGTGTGCTGCGGCTGGGCGGCATCCTGGACGAGATGGATCACCTGGCCGAGGCTGCGAAACGTCAGCGCGAGGTCGTGCTGCCGCTGCTGCTCGGTCTCCGGCCGGAGCGCGCTCCAGAAATAACTCTTGGCGTCCTTGTAGGAGAACTCCTGGTCGCCGTAGTCCCTGCTCTCCTCGAGGCCCCAATCGACGGACGGCGGGCCCTGGATGACGCCCCCGAAGTAGCCGGTGTCGTTCAGCGGATTGTAGAAGTGGTTGCGGACGCGCGGATCGCAGAGCGACTCGCCGTCTTCGCGGACGGCGCCTTCGCGGATCCAGCCGAGCGCGGAGCCGTCGTTGCGCTCGTCCGTGGCGGCGCTGCCGTCGAGCTTCGACGTCCAGGTCAGCTGTAGAGCCGAAAGCGCGTCCTTCAAGGAAGAGGCCGCTGCCGCCTTCTCGGAGATGACCGTGTGCGTGTGCAGGTCGTAGGCCAGCGACCCCCTGGCATCCGCGGCGGCGATGACCAGCGCGAGCAGCACGGTGGGTCTCCTGGCGGTCGCCCCCGCGCTCGGGCCCGTGGAGATCTGCCATGTCGTTCGCTTCATCGGATCCCTCACATGCTGTCGAGTCGCCACACGCCATCGGCGTCGCGCAGCAGGTAGACGAAGAAGATCTGGTTCACGCCGTCGATCGTGCGGTTGATGGCGTACTCGAGAATCTCGGGATCGGTCGATACCCGCTGCGGCCGCGAATACGAGGCGACGATCCCCGGCATGTCCGAGCGCAGATCGTCGAAGATCGGCCCGTACTTTTCCCGGGCTCGGGCATTGAGGTAGCCGAGCGCCGTCGCGACGTCGCCACGCACCAGGGCGTCGTTCATGGGGTCCCAGACGCTGAGGAAGAGAGCGTCCCGAGCGTCGAGCGAGGCGACCTCGATCGCCAGATCGGCCCGCACCGTGGTTCCGGCGATGTCGGTGATGGTCAGCCGCGGATGGTAGAGGCCGGGCTGCGTGTAGGTATTCTGCACGGAGGCCGGCGCCCGGTTGGTGCGATAGTCGTCGCGACCGTCGCCGTCGAAGTCGAGGTAGAGCTTGTTGATCGCCCACGGCGAGGTTCGCGTGTAGGTGAACGTGACGGTGAGCGGCGCCAAGCCCCGCGCCGCGTCGGCGTTCAAGACCAGATCGGGAGGCTTGCGGGTGGCGGTGACCGAGACCGACGCCGTCGCGCTGCGGCCGTCGGGAGCGGTGGCCGTGGCGGTGATCGCGTTCGCGCCGGCGGCGAGCGGCAGGGCGTTGAGCGCGAACCGTCCGTCGGCCGCGTAGGCGACCCGGTCGTTGACGACGACGCCGGTGTTCGCAGGGCCCTGGAACGTGCCGCGCACGTTGTAGCGGTCGGAATCGATCGTCGCCCCGGGTGCTGGATCCGTGAGGATGATGCTCACCGACCCGGGGGGCGCGGCAGTGGGCGAGGGCTGCGCGGTCGCCGTGGGGCGCGGTGTGGACGTGGCGGACGGGGTCGGTGTGCGGTTCGGCGGGCGAGCCGCCGATTCGCTCGCGGCGCCGGCCAGCACCACGGCGAGCGCTCGGAGCAGCAGTCGTCTGCGGCGAACGGGATCGATCGTGCTCCAGCCCATGTGCGGCGCTCCTCTCGCAGGGGCTCGTCAAGCAAGCGCCGTTCCGCGCGGAAGCACCGCGATCTCGCGGAGCGATCGCCGTACACCGGCGACGCGCCGTCCGGGTGCGGCCGCCGGAATCGGACGCCGCAGGTTCGATCCGGGCGATGGCAGATCTCGGCGCGGGCGCCAAGTCAGCCGCGGCGTCGAGCGCCGGATGAAACGAGTCGTTCCATGCGGCCGCCGGTGAAGGCATCTCGCCGAGACGCCGGAAGGCGGCGGCTGCGGTCGAGAAGGGTCCCGCAAACGCGCGAGAGTCAGAGCAAGAAGCGTTGCCCCGTGATCGCCCTCGGCCGTCGCGCGACCCGCCCGCCGACCTGCTCGACCTCCTCGAGGAAACTCAGAAACTCTTGCAGCTCGCCGATCGGTCGATCGCGCCGAAAGACCCGTTGGTCGGCAACGCGGGGAGCGTCGCGACCGGTCTTGCGGGCTTCAGGTCTTCGCGCGTCGCGCCTCATCGAGCAGCGCCTCCAGCTCCTGTTCCAGACCGAACGTCGCAAAGTAGCCGCGCAACAAGTAGGGCGAACCCCCCGATGAGGGCGACGCGGTATCTTCCACGCCGTGCGGAGTCGACGACCAGAACGATCGATGCCAAAAACCGGCTCGCCACGCCCCGAACCTAGCACAGCGACCCGCTTTGCCGTGCGATCTCTCGCCGCCGCGAGATCAGCCCTGGCGCCGGCCGCGCTCCTGGATTGCTCGGCGCCGCTCGGCGACGTCGGCCGGCTTCACCCGTTTGACGTGCTCGAGATTCGCCTCGCGCTCGAGGCGCAGCCCGTCAGCCAAGGGCAGGCCGTAGCCGCGGTCGATGAGCCGCTTGTAGGCGCGCAGCGTCGGCGGATCGCACGACAGCATGTCGGCGGCGAGCGCGCGGCAGGCGGGTAGGAGATCCTCGGGCTCGACCACGCGGTTCACCAGCCCCCAGGCCGCGGCCTGCTCGGCGGAGACGAAGTTGCCGGTCAGCGACAGCTCCTTGGCACGGCCGATGCCGATCAGGCGCGGCAGCTTCTGGCTGAGCCCCCAGCCCGGAAGGATGCCGACGCGCGCGTGGGTATCGGCGAACCGAGCGGCCCTGGAGGCGATCAGCAGATCGCAGGCGAGCGCCAGCTCGAAGCCGCCGGTGATGGCAAAGCCGTTGACCGCGCCGATGATGGGCCGCGGGCACTCCTCCATCGCGGCGAGCACGTTCCCACCCCCGCCCACCGCCTGCGCGGCGCTGCCTTGGCCGGTTTCCCCGCCGAGCTCCTTCAGGTCGATCCCCGCGCAGAAGGCTCGCCCGGCGCCGGTGAGGATCACCACGCCGACCCCCTCGTCGCGGGCGACGTCGCGAAACGCCTCGACGAGAGCTCGGCGCAACTCGAGCGAGAGCGCGTTCATCGCCTCCGGCCGGTTCAACGTGACCGTGGCGATGGACTCCGCCTTGTTCAGCAAAACGACGTCAGCCATGGAGCGAGGCGAGGGGTGCGCAAGTACCGGGAGGGGGTCGGGAAAGGCTCGGCGCCGTGGCCGGCGAAGAGTCCGGCCCAAGCCGAGCCTTTCCCGGCCCCCTCCCGGGTCATCAATGCTTCAGCTTCTTCACTTCCTCGGTGAGCTCGGGCACCGCCTTGAAGAGATCCGCGACCAACCCGTAGTCCGCCACCTGGAAGATCGGCGCCTCGGCGTCCTTGTTGATCGCCACGATCGTCTTCGAGTCCTTCATGCCGGCGAGATGCTGGATCGCCCCGGAGATCCCGACCGCGATGTAGAGCGTCGGCGCGACCACCTTGCCGGTCTGCCCGACCTGCAGGTCGTTCGGCACGAAACCGGCGTCGACCGCGGCGCGGCTCGCGCCCATCGCCGCGCCCAGCGCCTCGCAGAGCGGCTCGAGGTAGGTGGTGAAGTTCTCGCCGTTCTTGAGCCCGCGCCCGCCGGAGACGACGATCGAGGCCTCGGTCAAGACCGGCCGGTCGGACTTGGTCTCCTTGAACTCGACGAACCGGGTCTTGAGCTTTGCCGCGTCAAGGCTCGCCGACAGCTTCTCGACCGCGCCGCTGCCCTCCTTCTTGGCGGCGTCGAACGCCGTGGCGCGCACCGAGACCACCTGCGGGGACCCCTCGATCTTGACCGTGGCGATGACGTTGCCGGCGTACATCGGGCGGGTGAGCGTGCCGTCCTCGTTGAAGTGGACGACCTCGGAAGCCATGCCGGCGCCGAGACGCGCCGCGACTCGCGGCAGGAGGTCCTTGCCGACCGCGGTCGAGGTCGCCACCAGCATCTCGATCCCCTTGTCCTTCACGACCTGCGCGAGCGCGTCGGTGTAGGCGTCGGCCACGTAGTGCTCGAGCGCGTCGCTCTCGACCACGAACACCTTACTCACGCCGTAGGCCGCGACCTCGGCGGCGACCGCGTCGACCCCCTTGCCGAGCACCGCGGCGTGACAGGCGCCGCCGAGACGGCTCGCCGCCTGCTTGCCCGCCGCGATCCCGGCCAGCGTGGTCTTCGGAAGCTTTCCCTTCACATGCTCGGCAAAAACCAGAACGTCGCCCATCGGGGATGTCTCCTTCGTTCGCGGCGCTTCAGATCACCTTGGCCTCGGAGTGCAGGGCCTGGATGAGATCCTGCACGGTCTCGACCTTGCGTCCCCCCTGCCGCTTGGCGGGCGGCTCCATCTTCACGACCTTCAAGCGCGGCGCGGTGTCGACGCCGAGATCCGCGAGCGGGATCTCCTTCAGCTCCTTCTTGCGGGCCTTCATGATGCCCGGCAGCGACGCGTATCGCGGCTCGTTCAGCCGCAAGTCCGCGGTGACCACCGCGGGCAGCGGCAGCTCGATCACCTCGAGACCGCCGTCGACCTCGCGCGTCACCTTCGCGCTCTTCTGATCCGCGGCGAGCTCCACCTGGGAGGCGAAGGTCGCCTGCGGCCAGCCGAGCAGCTCGGCGAGCATCTGTCCGGCCTGGTTCGAGTCGGCATCGATGGCCTGCTTGCCCATCAGCACGAGGTCGACCTTCTCGGCCTCGACCAGCTTGTGGAGGATGCGCGCCACGGCGAGCGAGTCGATCGCCTCCTCGGTCACCACCAGTATGGCGCGGTCGGCGCCCATGGCGAGTCCGGTGCGCAGCTGCTCCGAGGACGCCTTCGAACCGATGCCGGCCAGCACGACCTCGCCTCCGCCGAGCTTCTCCTTGATGCGCAGCGCTTCCTCGATGGCGATCTCGTCGAACGGGTTGATCACCCACTTCAGGCCGTCGGTCACGATCCCCGATCCGTCGGTCTTCACCTTGATCGTCGAGTTGGGATCGGGAACCCGTTTGGCGGGCACTAGGATCTTCACCTCGTCATACCTCCTGTCGGCGAATGGCGACCGGATACGGCGGAAGACGCGTCGGGGGATGCGTCAGCCGGGCGTGGTTATCGCTTTTGCGGCAACGAATCAACCGGCTATTCGTGGAAGCCGAGACGGATCGAGAGGTCCTTGCCGGCCTTGACGACGAGCGGCACGATCTCCTTGTCGATACGCTCGGCGGGCAGCCGGTAGGCAGGGCCGCTGACGGCGAGCGCGCCGACGACGTTGCGCGTGTAATCGCGGATCGGCGCGGCCACCGAGCGCACGTCGACGAGGTACTCGCCGCTGTCGACGGCGAAGCCGCGCTCGGCCACGCCTCTCAGATGGTCGCCGAGAGAGCCGACGTCGACGATCGTTTGCTCGGTGAACTTCTCGAGGCTGTTGCCGAGGATGTGCCGCAGGCCCTCCTCGGACTCGTAGGCGAGGTAGACCTTGCCCATCGCCGTGCAGTGCAGCGGCAGCGCCTCGCCGACGTTGGAGATGATGCGCACCGGCAGGTTCGACTCGACCACGTCGAGCGGCACGACCGCCGAGCGGCGCATGACCGCCACGTAGGTGTTCTCTCTGCTGCGCTGGGAGACGTCCTCGAGGATCGGCCGCGCTTGGCGCAAGAGCCCCATCTGGCTCACGTAGGTCTGGCCGAGCTGCAGACAGCGGATGCCGAGCCGGTAGTTCTCGGTCGCCCGGTTCTGCTCGATGTAGCCGCGCGACTCGAGCGTGGCGAGCAGGCGAAAGACGTTGTTCTTGTGGAGCTTCAGCCGCTTGCTGAGCTCGGTGACGCCGAGCTCGTCGAGCTCGCCATAAAACTGTTCGAGAACGTCGAGCGCGTGCGCGACAGACTGGATGACGTAGTTTGTTTTCTCTCGCTGCACGCCGCACCTCCGGGTGAAGGATGGGAAAACCCCCTTACCGTAGAGGCTTACGGAGCCGCTGTCAAACCAGGAAAAAATCCCATGATTGTTCGCTAGTTATCAGCCTGGCAGCGAGGAATAGAAGGTCCCGTGGCGACCCCGCCACGAGGCGCGCAAAGGCAAAAAACGTCGTTTGCCCCGAACTCTTATTGCTTCGGCGCGATGACCACGAGGAGCTTACCCGGCTCGACCATGTCGCCGTCGCGCACGTGCACCTCCTTGACCGTGCCGGCGACCTCGGCGGCGAGCACGTTCTCCATCTTCATGGCCTCGAGGATCAGCAGCGGATCTCCCGGATTGACCTCGGCGCCCGGCGCAACGCTCACCTGCAGGACCTTGCCGGGCATCGGCGAGCGGGTCTCGGGGTTGCCGCGCGCGGCGCCCGGCCGCTTCGACTTGCTCTCGCCGGAGAGATCGAACTCGAAGCATTCGCCGCCGACGGCGACGCGCACGCGCCCGCCGTTCCTCTGGTAGAGGAAGCGCACCGGCCGGCCGTCGAGCCGCAGCGTCCCGCTCGATGGGCCGAGGGAGACCGCCGAGGCGAGGCTGCGCTCCTCGCCGACGACGATCTCGCGGGCGTCGCCGCTGCCTTGGACGTCGACCCCGATGGGATCACCGCGGTGAAAGAACTCGAGCTTCACGACGCGCCGCCTCCCATCCCCGGCCGCCAGGGACCGAGCGTCTCCCAAGGAGTCGGGATCCCGGCGCTCGCCGCTCCCCCGGCTGCGGCGGGGTGGGGGCCGGCCGCCACCAGGTAGGCTGCAATCTTGGCGGCGAGCTCGCGGTGCCGCGGCGCGCCGAGCACGCTCATGCCCTCGCGCTCGATCAACTGGGTGTCGAGCGCCGCCTCGCGGAACTGCGGCAGCTCCATCAGCGCGCGCAGGAACGTCAGGTTGTTCGGCGGACCGATGATCAGGAAATCGTCGAGCGCGGCGATCATCCGCCGCCGCGCGCTCTCGCGATCGGCGCCGTGGGTGACGACCTTGGCGAGCATCGGGTCATAGTCGATCGTCACGCGGGCGCCGGACCACAGCGCCGAGTCGACGCGCACGCCGGGGCCGGAGGGCGCAGAGACGGCGACGATCTCCCCGGCTTGGGGCAGGAAGCGCTTGGCCGGGTCCTCGGCGTAGAGGCGGCACTCGATGGCGTGGCCGCGCAGCTCCACGTCGTCCTGGCGGACGACCAGGCGCTCGCCGGCGGCGACCCGGATCTGCTGCTGCACGAGGTCGATGCCGGTCACCATCTCGGTCACCGGATGCTCGACCTGCAGGCGCGGGTTGATCTCGAGGAAGTAGAAGCTCTGGTCGGGGGCGAGCAGGAACTCGACGGTGCCGGCGTTGGTGTAGTCGACGGCGCGGGCGACGAGCAGCGCCGCGTCGGTGATCTTGCGCCGCAGGCGCTCGTCGACCGCCGCCGAGGGCGCTTCCTCGACCACCTTCTGGTGGCGGCGCTGCAGCGAGCACTCGCGCTCGCCGAGATGGATCGCGCTGCCGTGCCGGTCGGCGAGGATCTGCACCTCGATGTGGCGCGGCCGCTCGACGAGCCGCTCGAGGAACACCCGGCCGTCGCCGAACGCCGCCGTGGCCTCGCGTTCGGCCGCCGCCAGCGCGGCGCCGAGCTCGCCCGCCTCGCGCACCACGCGCATGCCCTTGCCGCCGCCCCCGGCGGCCGCCTTGACGAGCAGCGGCAGGCCGAGGGTCCTCGCCGCCTGCTGCGCCTCGATCGAGTCGGACGAGATCGATTCGAGCGCCGGCAGCACCGGGGCTCCGGCCTTGGCCGCCGTCTGCCGGGCGCGCACCTTGTCGCCGGAGGCTTCCAGGGTCTCGGGGCTCGGGCCGATGAAGGTGATGCCGGCGGCGGCGCAGGCGCGGGCGAAGTCGGGATTCTCGGAGAGGAAGCCGTAGCCGGGGTGGATGGCGTCGGCGCCGGCGTCGCGCGCGGCGGCGACGATCTTGTCGATCACCAGGTAGCTCTCGCGCGCCGGCGGCGGACCGATCGGCACCGCGGCGTCGGCCATCTGCACGTGCAGCGCGTCGCGGTCGGCCTCGGAGTAGACCGCCACCGCGGCGACTCCCAGCTCGCGGCAGGCGCGGATCACCCGCACGGCGATCTCCCCTCGATTGGCGATCAGGATCTTCTCGAACATCGTCGGTGCCCTACATTCGAAAGACGCCGAACCGCGTCTGCGGCAGCGGCGCGCCGACCGCGACGGCGATGGCCAGACCGAGCGCGTCGCGGGTCTCGGCGGGGTCCAGGATGCCGTCGTCCCACAGGCGCGAGGTCGAGAAATAGGGGCTACCCTCGTGGTCGAACTTCGCGAGGATCGGCTCGGTGATCGCCTTGCGTGCCTGCTCGTCGAGCGCCTCGCTCTTCGCGGCGAGCTGCTGCAGCTTCACGGTGAGCAGCGTCTGCGCGGCCTGCTCGCCGCCCATCACCGAGATCCGCGCGCTCGGCCACATAAACAGGAAGCGCGGCTGGTAGGCGCGGCCGCACATGCCGTAGTTGCCGGCGCCGTACGACGCCCCGACGATCACGGTGACCTTCGGCACCGCCGCGTTGGCTACGGCATGCACCATCTTGGCGCCGTCCTTGGCGATGCCCCCCTGCTCGTACTGGCGGCCGACGATGAAGCCGGTGATGTTCTGCAGGAACAGGAGCGGCACCCCCCGCTGGCAGCAGATCTCGATGAAGTGCGATCCCTTGAGCGCCGATTCCGAGAACAGCACGCCGTTGTTGGCGAGGATGCCGACCGGGTAGCCGTGGATGTGCGCGAACCCGGTGACCAGCGTGGTGCCGTAGCGGCCCTTGAACTCGTGGAGGCGGCTGCCGTCGACCAGCCGCGCGACGATCTCGAGCATCTCCAGCGGCCGGCGCGGGTTCCTCGGCACGATGCCGTAGATCTCGGCGGGGTCGTACGCGGGCGGCTCGGGCGGCAGGCGGTCGACCTCGGCGCCGTCGCGCGAGGGCAGGTTCTCGAAGATCGAGCGGGTGATCGCCAGCGCGTGCGCGTCGTCGTCGGCGAGGTGGTCGGCGACCCCGGAGATGCGCGTGTGCACGTCGCCGCCGCCGAGCTGCTCGGCGGTCACCTCCTCGCCGGTCGCGGCCTTCACCAGCGGCGGCCCGCCGAGGAAGATCGTGCCCTGCTCCTTGACGATGATCGCCTCGTCGCTCATCGCCGGCACGTAGGCGCCGCCGGCGGTGCAGGAGCCCATCACCACCGCCACCTGGGGGATGCCGGCGGCCGACATCCGCGCCTGGTTGAAGAAGAGGCGCCCGAAGTGGTCGCGGTCGGGAAACACCTCGGACTGTAGCGGCAGGAATGCGCCGCCCGAATCGACGAGGTACACGCACGGCAGGCGGTTGTCGATCGCCACCTGCTGCGCGCGCAGGTGCTTCTTCACCGTCATCGGATAGTAGGTCCCACCCTTGACGGTGGCGTCGTTGGCGATGATCAACGCCTCACGCCCCGAGATGCGGCCGACGCCGGTGACGACGCCCGCGGCCGGCGCCTCACCGGAGTAGAGGTCGTTGGCGGCGAGCGGCGACAGCTCGAGGAAGGGCGTAGCCGGGTCGATCAGCGCGTCCACGCGCTCGCGCGGCAGCATCTTGCCGCGCTGCTTGTGGCGGCGCCGATGCTCCTCGGGGCCGCCGAGCCGGGCGGCGGCGAGGCGGCGGTGAAGCTCCTCGGCGAGCGCGCGGTTGTGGGCGAGGTTCTCCCGGAACTCGGCAGAGGTGGCGTGGATCTTCGAGTCGATGCGGTCCATGAGCGCGCGCGGAGCGGCTTAGCAATTTCCCGTTGTAGAAAGAAGAGCAAGCTGCCCGCTTGCGCGGGCGCTCGTGAGGGAATCTGCTTCATCTGGATCTACTGCCTGGGGCGAGGGACGCCCGAGCTGGAGCGCGCGCTGGGGATCCGACGCGCATCGGCTTACCGCGCCGCGCGCCGTGCCAGCGCCGAAGCCGGCCGCTGGTGGTCGCCGCTCGAGTCGGTGTCAGAGCGCCTTCGCGAGATTCCGGAAGAAAGGAGACGAAGGTGAAGAACGTCCCTCCAAGCAGCGCCGACACGCGCGGTAGCCGGACGCGCGCGCCTCGCTGAGCGAGGCGAACACCACGCGGTGGTGCACGGCGATCCGCTGCTCGTCGCCGCAGCCGTGGCGGCAGATGATGCGGGTGGCGTCGCTGCCGACCAGCGCCGGCGTCTCGTGCTCGAGGGCGAGCAGGCGTTCCTTCAGATCGAGGCCGAAGGCGTAGCCGCCGAGACCGCCGTCGGAGCGCAGCACGCGGTGGCAGGGCACGACGATCGGCACGGGATTTCGCCCGAGCGCCGTGCCGACGGCGCGGACCGCGCCGGGCTTGCCGATCGCCTCCGCGATCCAGCGGTACGAGCGCACCTCGCCGAACGGGATCGTCGCCGCCACGTCGAGAACGGAGCGCTGGAAGGAGGCGGTCGTGGAGAGATCGAGCGGCACGGTGAAGTAGCTGCGCAGGCCCTCGAGATACTCGGCGAGCTCCGCGCGCACCCGCTTCGCCAGCGCCCGCGCGCGGCGGGTGGCGGCCTCGACCCGACCCGAGCCCGGCCGCAGGCCGGCGATCCCACGGTCGGAGGCGGCGACGTCGAAGGCGAGCGCGGCCGCGCCCGCCCGGCGCCGTTCGCGCACGGCGCGCAGCACCCGCTCGGCGAAACCCGGCGCCGGCGCCGGTGGGTCGAGTGTCGCTCGCAGACGGGAATCGTCCTCTCGGGAGATCATCGGTTCACCTCGCTCAGATGTCGTCGCAGGGCCCGTTTGGCGCGTGCGAGCTGGGTCTTCACGGTGTTCACGGTGACGCCGCGCACGCGCGCGACCTCGCGGTAGGAAAGCTCCTCGACGTAGCAGAGCAGCAGGATGGCGCGTGCCTCGGCGGGAAGCTTGGCGAGCGCGCGGTCGACGTCGATCCTCTCGGCGTCGCGCGGCCCCGCCGCGCGCAGCTCCGGGGCGTCGGCGAGCCCGTCGCGGCGGCGGCGCTTTCGCCAGAGATCGATGCACACGTTGGTGAGGATGCGGTAGAGCCAGGTCGATCCGCTCCATTGCGGGCGGTACGCGGGCGCGTGCCGATGGATCTGCAGGAGCGCCGTCTGCACGGCGTCTTCCGCCTCGCCGTCGTCGCCGAGCATGCGGCGGGCGACGGCGTAGAACCGGCGTTCGTAGCGCCGCACCAGGTCGGCGAACGCTCGCTCGTCGCCCGCCGCCGCGGCCGCGAGCAGCACCGCGTCCGCGCTCTCGCCATCGTCGTGCTTCGCCGCCGCGCCCATCGGTCTACGCGGCCTCGCGATCATCGGGCTCGTGCCTCGCTTGCGGCTCGGCCTCGGCCGCCGGACCGCGGCCCGCCGCACGCAGCCACCCGAGGCCGGCGAGGCCGGCGCCGAGCGCGGCGGCGGCGAGTGAGATCTCGATCGGCGTGAGATCAGCCGGCGCCGTCAGCGAGCCGCTCAGCCAGTGCGAGAGCTTCATCGTCATGGGCAGATCTCCTTTCTGCCCGGTATACGTTCGCGACGCTGCTACCGGGTGACAGGGCGGGCTCGAAGCCGCGCCGCGATCGCGGGAGGGGGTCGGGAGTCTCTTCCGGAATTTCGGAAAAGACTCCCGACCCCATTTCATGGCCGATCGATGATCGCACCCCGGCTGCGGAGCTTCGCTCGCAGCTCGTCGAGCGGCACGTCCTTCACGGCCCCGCGGCTGGCCGCGGCGATCGCCGCGGCCAGCCCCGCGGCCTCGCCGGTCGCCATGCACGGCGGGATCTCCTTGGTCGAGTGGTGCACGCGGTGGTCGACGGAGATGCAGCGGCCGGCGGCGAGCAGGTTGTCGATGCCGCGGGGCAGCAGCGAGCGGTAGGGAATCGCGTAGGTGGTCGCGTACTTCGTCCAGTTGCCGGTGACCGCGATCGCGTCGGCGAAGTCCTTGTCGGCGTCGTCGCGCGCGAGCACGTACTCGCCCACCAGGCGCCGGCTCTCGGTGATGCCGAGCTGCGTGGCGATGTCGCAGAGGTGCGCGCGCTCGAAGCCGGGCAGCTCGCGCCGCAGCTGATCGACCTCGGCCATCACCATCCGGCGGCACTCGAGCTCCGCGTAGGTGAGGTCCTCGGGGCTGGTGGCGTCGATCTGCCGCTCGATGCGCCCGGTCGAGCCCCACGGAAAGAGCACGCGGCCCTCGCCCGGCGTGTGGAAGAACCAGCCCTTGGCGGCGATCGCCGCCTCGACGTCGGCGACCCCACCCATGCGGAACCACAGCCACGGGAAGACCTTCTCGCTCGCGAACGGGCAGCCGGCGAACGCGTAGAGATCGCCGTCGCCGGTGGTGTCGACGACCACGTCGGCGAGGATCGCGAAGCGGCCGGACTTCCCCTGGAACGCGACGCCGCGCAGCCGGCGGCCGTCGGTCAGCGGATCGCACGCCCACGAGTGCAGCAGCAGCCGCACCTTGGCGTCGGTCACCATCTGCGCCAGGGCGAACTTCGCTTCCTCGGCATCGTAGGCGACGGAATAGCGCACGCGGTGCGGGCCCTTGCCCCACACCAGACCCCAGCGCTGGTAGTGCGCGACGCGCGCCGGGTCGGGCGAGTTCCAGTCCTCGCGCGGCGGGGCGACGGCGGCGCCGCGCCGCCGCAGGCGGTCGACGAGCTCCCCGCAGAGCCCGCCGACCACCTGATGGCCGGCGCCGTCGTCGAGCGTGAGCAGCAGGATGATGAGCCCGCCGGTGGCGAGCCCGCCGAGCTGGCCGTAGCGCTCGGCGAGCACCACGTCGGCCCCCTCGCGCGCCGCCGCGACCGCCGCCGCGACGCCGGCGCTGCCGCCGCCCACCACCAGCACCTGGGTCTCGATCGCCACCGGCGTCTCGCGCGCCGCCTCGCCAATGGTCTTCACCATCGCTATCGCTCCCCAGCTACCGAGCCGACCAGCCCGGCCGCCGCCAGCGAGCGGTACGTCGTGTACCCGCCCGACAGATTCACCGCCTCGAGACCGTGCTGGCGGAGGAACCGAACCGCGTAGTAAGCGCGCTGTCCGACGCCGCAGCAGAGAGCGAGCGGACGGTCCCGCGGCAACTCCGCCCATCGCTCGCGCATCACCGAGAGGGGAAGGTTGAGCGCCCCCGGCACGTGACCGGCGGCGAACTCGTCGGCCTCGCGCACGTCGATCACCTGCCACCCGGCGAGGCGCGTCCAATCCGCGAGGGGCATGTCGCCGCTCAGGTGATTGGTGGCGATCATGCCCGCGAGGTTCACGGGGTCCTTGGCGGCTCCGAACTGAGGCGCGTAGCACAGCTCCGTCTCGGCGAGGTCGCGCACGGTGCCCCCCATTTGTATGGCCGTCGCGATCACGTCGATTCGCTTCTCGACGCCCTCGAGCCCGGTCGCCTGCGCGCCGAGCACCCTGCCCGTCGCGACGTCGAAGAGGAGCTTCAGTTGGATCGGCTTCGCTCCGGGATAGTAGCCGGCGTGGTGGCCGGGGTGGAGATAGACCTTGGCGAAGCCGCCCACGCCCGCGCGCTGCAGCCCCTTCTCGCTCGCGCCGGTCGAGGCCACGGTGAGCCCGAACACGCCGACGACGGCGGTCGCCTGCACGCCGCGGAAGCAGACGTCGCGTCCCGCGATGACGTCGGCGGCGACGCGCCCTTGACGGTTTGCCGGCCCGGCGAGCGGTAGCACCGTCTCCTGCCCCGTGACGACGTCCGTGACCTCGACCGCGTCGCCGACGGCGAAAATGCGCCGATCGGCGGTCCGCATTTGTCGATCCACCGCGATGCCGCCGCGCGGCCCGAGCGGCAACCCCGCGGCGACGGCGAGCCCGGTCTCGGGCCGCACGCCGATGGCGAGGATGACCAGGCCCGTCGAGTGGCGCGCGCCCGACTCGGTGCGCGCGACGATCTCGTGGCCGCTCCGCTCGAAGCCCTTGAGCCCGTCGCCGAGCACCAGCGTCACGCCGCTCGCACGCAGATGGTCGGCTACCGCCACCGCCATCTCCGCGTCGAGCGACGGCATCACCTGGGGCAGCTTCTCGAGCACCGTCACGGCGAGGCCGCGCCGCGCGAGGTTCTCCGCCATCTCGAGCCCGATGAACCCGCCGCCGACGACGAGCGCCCGCTCGGGCTTCCGCTCGTCGAGCCACCCGCGGATGCGCCGGCTGTCGGGAATCGTACGCACCGCGAAGATGCCGGGGAGATCGACGCCCGGCACCGACGGCCGGATCGGCGCAGCGCCCGGGGCGAGGACGAGCGTGTCGTAGCGCTCGTCGCGCTCGGCGCCCGCCTGGAGATCACGCAGGCGGATCGTCTGCTTCGCGCGGTCGATGGCCAGCACTTCGTGGTGCGTGTGGACCACGATGTTGAAGCGATTGCGAAACAGGGCGCTCGACGCCACCAGCAGCCTGCCTTCCTCCGCGATCACGTCGCCGACGAAGTACGGCAGGCCGCAGTTGGCGAACGACACGTACGGACCGCGATCGAGGAGGACGATCTCCGCCGACTCCTTCAACCGGCGCAGGCGGGCCGCGCACGAGGCGCCGCCCGCCACGCCTCCGACGATCAGCACGCGCTCGGGCATGGGGCCCCCTTCTGATCCCGATGAGTCTGCGCGTCAAAGGGCGCGGCGAACCTCACGCGCAGCCCGGCGCTTGCGGTCACGCCATGACCGCGCCGTGCTCGAGCAGGATCTCGCGCAACAGCGAGCGGTGGCAGCGCGACTCGTCCTCGCAGTAGCAGCCGACGGCGAAGCTCGCCTGCGGCGACAGCGCGGCGAGCAGCGCGATCAGCCGCGCAGCGACGGGACCGCGCATCTCGCGGCGGTAGCGGCGCGAGAACGCCGCCCAGCGCTGCGGCGTGAGCAGCCGCGACGTGGCAAACGACACCAGGCCCGCGCTCGGCGCGAGGTCGGGGAGCCAGAGATCGTAGTAGCCGAGGCGCACGTAGTCCTGCTTGCGGATGCCGCGCGGCGGGCGCCGCACGGTGCCGAGGCGCGGGCCTTCCTCGGGAGCGCGCGGGGAGCCGAGACGGACCACGCGGATCGCCATGGCGAAGGCTATAACGGCCGGCGCGCGGCGCTGACAAGGGCCGCGCGCGGTCGCGTCACACGGCCGGTGGCCTGGGTGCGGTCGTCGAGGAAGGCGCGCGCCTCTTCGGCTCAAGCCGCCACGTGCACCGCCGGCCGCCTGTCCTTCCAGGGCCTCGCTTCCTCGAGCTGCGCGGCCAGGCGGAACAGCGTCGCCTCGTCACCGAGGCGCGCGACGATCTGCACCCCGACCGGCAGGCCCGACGCGCTCCAGTGAAGCGGGAGCGACATCGCCGGCTGCCCGGTCGTGTTGAACAGCGGCGTGAACGGACAGTAGGCGAACACCTGCCGGGTCCACTCCATCGCGGTCATGCCCTTGCGGTTCTGATCGAGCTGGCCGAGCGGCGCGGGCAGGGCGGCGATGGTCGGCGTCACCAGCACGTCGACCTTCTCGAAGAACGCGCCCACCAACCGCGAGATCACGTTGCCGTGCGCCATCGAACTCAGCAGGTCGACCGCCGTGAAGCGCTTGCCGTCCTCGTAGCAGGCGAGCGTCACCGCCTCGAGGTTATCCGCCCCCGGGCGGCGGCCGAGCCCCGCCGCCACGGCGTCCACGCTGATGGCCGTGAAGCAGGCCCAGATCACGTGCACGCGCTCGAGAAACTCCTCCCAGTCGTAGCGCGGCGCGTCCTCGACCACGGTGTGCCCGAGGTCCTGGAGGAGCCGCACCGTCTCGACGACCGCCTTCTCGCACTCGGGATCGCTCTTCGCGCCCGACGCGGGGCGCGTCGTCCAGGCGATGCGCAGCCGCCCCGGCTTCGCCCCCACCTCCTGCCGGTAGGGCCGCGCCGGCGGCACCGGATGCGACGGCGCGCCGACGTCCGGTCCGGCCACGGCGTCGAGCAAGGCGGCGGCGTCGCGCACGCTGCGCGTCACCGCGAACTCGCAAGCCAGCCCGCAGAGCGGATCGGCGTAGTCCGGCCCCGTCGGCACGCGGTCGCGGGAGGGCTTCAAGCCGACCAGGCCGTTGCACGACGCCGGGATGCGGATCGACCCTCCGCCGTCGTTGGCGTGCGCCAGCGGTACGATGCCGGCCGCGACCGCGGCGCCCGAGCCGCCGCTCGAGCCGCCGGCGCTCCTCGCCGCGTCCCACGGGTTGTGGACCGGGCCGAAGAGCTGCGTCTCGGTGGTCGGATTGTAGCCGAACTCGGGGGTCTGCGTGGTGCCGACCAGCGCCAGCCCCGCGCGGCGGAACCGCGCCATCAGCTCGGTGTCCTCCGCGGCCGCGAAGCCTTGCGCGAGCCGGGAGCCCATGTCGCAGCGCACCCCCTTGGCGTGCAGCACGAGCTCCTTGATGAGGAACGGCACGCCGGCAAAGGGCCCGGCGGACGCCGCCTCGGCGGCCGGCCGGGACGGCAGGGTCTGCAGCACGGCGTTGATCCTGGGGTTGACGTTTTCCACTGCTCGCAGCGCGGCGGCGGCGAGCTCCTCCGCCTTGACTTGCTTGCGGGCGACCAGCTCCGCGAGGCCGGTGGCATCGTGACTGGAGTACTCTTTGAGCGAGATCATGTCGTCCTCCGTGCGATTCGGTCAAACGCTCCCCCGGCGAGGCACCATAGTCGAGGAGCCCGGGGAAACCAAAGCCGCGGCAGTGCCCCGTCTACCAGAGAAACGGGACCAGCCGGTAGCGGGTTCTTTCCGTGTAAGCGCCGTAGCCCTCGAGCTCGCGCCTGAGGAAGCGCTCCTCCGCCATGATCCGCGCGGCCAGCGTGGCGATCGGGACGCTCGCCAGGA